>NZ_SPPA01000070.1:0-670 GCF_004569585.1 Muribacter muris
TTACCAAGTGGCATTTAGGAAGAAAATTTATATGGATTTGAGTACATTACAAGCTGATTTGGATGAATGGTTGCTGTATTATAACCATCACCGAACCCATCGAGGAAAAATGTGCTGTGGAAGAACGCCAATGGAAACATTAGTTGATGGAAAACGAATTTGGGCAGAAAAAAATTTAAGCTCAAATTAATCTGACAGACACACATCGTTTTAAACGGGGACTGTCAGATTGAGTTTGATCTTCTACACATAAAGAGGGGCTTTCTCAGCGTAAAATCGCTGAAAAACTTCGACTCAGTCGTCGTACTGTCAAAAAATATCTCAATATGATTGAGATTCCAAACTATCAACGTCAACACACAAATTCACCTAAATTAGGGCCTTATAAAGCACTATTAATTGAACGACTCAAAGAGGAGATAGATAAGCCACCTTCTCAACGTTTAACCGCAGTACGTCATTTTGAGTATTTGCAAAGCCTTGGTTTTGAAGGGCAATACCCTTGTGTTTCTCGTTTTATTAAGCGTTATAAATCGTCTTTTCCCCCACCCGCTACGGCTGTTTTTATTCCTCAAAAATTTCCACTCGGTGAGTCTTATCAATTTGATTGGAGTATTGAGAAAGTGGTGTTAAATGGGGTTGAAACGACGGTAAATATCGCGCATTTTCG
>NZ_SPPA01000071.1:0-621 GCF_004569585.1 Muribacter muris
TTCTTACAACTGACTTGTCTGCCTTTTTACAGACAAGGATTGGTTTTTGCTTTGTTTTTACTCAGACTTTTCATTGCTTGAAAAATCTCTCAGTTTTCAGCTTGTTTCCAGTTTTTTAAAGAGCATCAGACAACACTTTCATTTACGTTACCGTAGATTGAAAGCTATCATCATTGGCAAATTCATATCTTCACATTTGACTGAATGTGAATGCTTTCGGTTTGTCTATTTTTATGACTAACCGACCGCTTGTAAGTATAAACTTGACAATGACGATAATTGGTGGAGATAAGCGGGATCGAACCGCTGACCTCCTGCGTGCAAGGCAGGCGCTCTCCCAGCTGAGCTATATCCCCAATCGTTTCCTTTCCCTATTCACTCACGCTTGAGTGGTGGGTCTGAGTGGACTTGAACCACCGACCTCACCCTTATCAGGGGTGCGCTCTAACCACCTGAGCTACAGACCCATAGGGTAAAAGGTGTCTTTCTTCTGTTATCAAACAATCTGTGTGAACACTTGCAACTTCATTTAAGGTAAGGAGGTGATCCAACCGCAGGTTCCCCTACGGTTACCTTGTTACGACTTCACCCCAGTCATGAATCATACCGTGGTGAACGCCC
>NZ_SPPA01000072.1:0-613 GCF_004569585.1 Muribacter muris
GCAACTGCCGAATCAAATTCAGCATCTGCTGCTGATAGTTCTGCAAAAGTAGCAAGCACTTCGGCAAGTGCAGCAAACAGCTCTGCAAATAAAGCCGATTCTTCAGCAACTGCCGCATCAAATTCAGCATCTGCTGCAGACAGTTCGGCAACAGCGGCAAGTACCTCCGCAAGTGCAGCGGACAGCTCTGCAACCAAAGCAGACTCTTCAGCAACTGCCGCATCAAATTCAGCATCTGCTGCAGATAGTTCAGCAAAAGTAGCAAGCACTTCGGCAAGTGCAGCAAACAGCTCTGCAAATAAAGCCGATTCTTCAGCAACTGCCGCATCAAATTCAGCATCTGCTGCAGATAGTTCAGCAAAAGTAGCAAGCACTTCGGCAAGTGCAGCAAACAGCTCTGCAAATAAAGCCGATTCTTCAGCAACTGCCGCATCAAATTCAGCATCTGCTGCAGACAGTTCGGCAACAGCGGCAAGTACCTCCGCAAGTGCAGCGGACAGCTCTGCAACCAAAGCAGACTCTTCAGCAACTGCCGCATCAAATTCAGCATCTGCTGCAGATAGTTCAGCAAAAGTAGCAAGCACTTCGGCAAGTGCAGCAAACAGCTCTGCAA
>NZ_SPPA01000073.1:0-584 GCF_004569585.1 Muribacter muris
ACTAACGCTTGGGCGTTATTCCCCGTTACCAGACCTTGTAAGATACCGCTTGCCGCACTCACGCCTCGTTTAAACGCACTGCCCGTTCCGTACCCTTTATCGTAGTCCGATTGTAAGGTATTTAACGCTTTTGCCGCTGCCTCATAACCCGCATCTTTGGTAAAGTTTTCTGGTAAAACACCCGCTTGTCTCAACCGCTCCGCCTCTTTCCCTAACGCCAGCTTCGCGTTTTCTATCCTCTCCCTGTCGCTGTGGGTGTAAATCTGCTCCGCATTGTTCACAATATCCGCAACCACCGCCGCCATCGCCTGCAATTCTTGCACTTTGCTCATATCCGCTTGGCTCACTTTGCGGTTGGCATTGGCAACATCACGGTGTAAGCCCGATAAGGTCTCCGCGACCGTTTTCCCCGTTTTCGCTTTTTGGCCCGCTTCATCCCGGATTGTCATATCGATATTGCCGCCTACGGTCGCGTAGGTCGTGCTCTGTTCCCGTTCGTTCCGGTTACCCGGTAGGCTCATCAGGGTCCCCATCGGGTTAAACCCGCCTGTCCCGCCGCTTACGCTGATATTGCGCGTTTTCAG
>NZ_SPPA01000074.1:0-464 GCF_004569585.1 Muribacter muris
ATATTCCTGTATCGTCTTCTGTAAGAGGATTTCAGATATGGACGGTAGAGCCAACTGGCGACAATGAGTTTAATGTAACCTACAGTGTAGACCAGCTCATTACAGAGGGAGAAAATACAAAGACCGTCCACTCTGCTTATATAGTGAGTGTCTATGTAGATGGTTCTGGAAATATGGTACTGGTTAAGAATCCGACAATTACCAACATACCTAAGAAATCAAGTTATAAACCAAAAGCCATTGAAAGTGAGGGGACGGTTGATTCCATTACAACCAATGAAATCAATGAGTTTTTAACGACGTTCTTCAAGCTCTATCCTACAGCGACAGCCAGTGAACTTTCCTACTATGTGAATGACGGGATATTAAAACCAATCGGAAAAGAGTACATCTTTCAAGAACTGGTAAATCCTATTCACAATCGTAAGGATAATCAAGTCACGGTATCGCTGACAGTGGAGTAT
>NZ_SPPA01000075.1:0-451 GCF_004569585.1 Muribacter muris
TTCTTACAACTGACTTGTCTGCCTTTTTACAGACAAGGATTGGTTTTTGCTTTGTTTTTACTCAGACTTTTCATTGCTTGAAAAATCTCTCAGTTTTCAGCTTGTTTCCAGTTTTTTAAAGAGCATCGACAACAAAAGTCATCTTTAAATGGCGTCCCCACGGGGATTCGAACCCCGGTTACCGCCGTGAAAGGGCGATGTCCTAGGCCTCTAGACGATGGGGACAGCATTTAGAGATGCTTTCCAAGCAGTTGGTTTTGGCTGTTTATTTGCAAATTTATCTATTCACAACTGCCTTCTAACCAACGCACTATTGCCAAATCATATCAAACAATCTGTGTGAACACTTGCAACTTCATTTAAGGTAAGGAGGTGATCCAACCGCAGGTTCCCCTACGGTTACCTTGTTACGACTTCACCCCAGTCATGAATCATACCGTGGTGAACGCCC
>NZ_SPPA01000076.1:0-433 GCF_004569585.1 Muribacter muris
CGGTTTGCACTTTTCGGGGCATCGCTCGTCAGGATGCCGCCGTTATTTTGCGTATGGTTGAGTACCGTAACGTCCATTCCCTCTTTGCCAACGTGAACGCCCGTTTGTTCATTCACTTGGGCCATATTCATTTTGGCGTTGTTATATCCCATAGAAACCGAGGCTCCGCCGCCCGAACCATAGGCTATCGAACCGCTTGCCCCTGCTTGCATCTGCTCGCTCTTATACCGCGTTGTATCTTGACGGCTGTTGAAGACGACATCCTTCAACACCCCTTCCCATCTCCCGGCATTTATCACCGCCGCATCTAAAACCAACGCGCCCTCTTCACTAAAGGTTTCCAGCTTATTCACATTGATAACGCTGTTTTGATAAGTGTTACTGCTGCTGTTCGATTTACCCCGACCGACATTCACCCCCGCTTCTAACCCGA
>NZ_SPPA01000077.1:0-396 GCF_004569585.1 Muribacter muris
ATTGCATCGGACTTACGTAATGCAGCGTCGAGTGCAGGCGCTCTTGGTTGTACCACAGCAGCCAGTTAATGACCTCGTCCTTGGCAGCACGTCGTGTTTTGAATCTCAAGCCATGCAGACGCTCCACCTTCAGCGAGCCGAACACCGTCTCGCTGCACGCGTTATCCCAGCAATTTCCCCGTCGACTCATTGAGCTGACAATCCCGTAGCCCTGAAGGACATGACGAAAATCAAAGCTGGCGTACTGGCTCCCCCGTTCACTATGGAACAGCAGTCCTGAGGACTTCTGTGGATGACGCTGGAACCAGGCCATGCGCAACGCATCAATCACCAAGCTGCTTTTCATTCGTTCGTCCATCGACCAGCCCACGATCTGGCGGCTGAACAGGTCTACCA
>NZ_SPPA01000078.1:0-389 GCF_004569585.1 Muribacter muris
CCCGTAGGGGGATGCGCCGTGGATCCACCGCGGAGCCGGGGTTTTCCACAGGCCGTGCGCACCCCTTGACGCAGCCGCCGGACATTGTCACATTCATCAGTGTCACGTTACGGGCACGTACCGCACACGGCAGGGAACGGACGGTGGCATGACCGGCTTGGCCAAGGCAGTGCAGGACACCAACACCCCGGAGCTGCGCGGGTTCAGAGAGGTTCAGCGCCTCGCCTACGCCTGCGCGGAGGCGGTCGCCGGTCAGCTGCGCTCCGGTGTGACCGAGCGCGAGGCGGCCCGGATGCAGCGCGTGTGGCTGCGCGAGCGCGGTGTGCGCGACTGGTTCCACCTCCCGTTCGCCTGGTTCGGGGACCGTACGGCGTTCGCCGGGTTCAAGG
>NZ_SPPA01000079.1:0-386 GCF_004569585.1 Muribacter muris
GCCATGGTCATGGCAGCCAATGATGGACAGTCTCGGGTCAACGAGCTTTTAAGCTCTGCGCCCGAGTACCGCACAACGTGGGCGAAAGTCGTCAAGAAGGAAGAGCGGTTGCCGGAATGGGTTCTGAACCTGTCCGGTGCTTCCGAGCAGCAAATGACGGCGACGTCCGAGGGCGGTGACAAGTATCTGGTAGGGCCGCTTTGCGAAACAGCCGATACGTGCAAGAGCAAGCGTCTGATCGTGGCGTTCAGCCTCGACAAGGAAGACGCTTACGCCATGTTGGTTGAAGTACCTGCAGGCCTGCCTGCGGATAAGTCGCCAACCCGTAACGCGACTTATCGCTATTTGGGTAAGCCTGACGAGGGTATGCAAAAGCTCTTGAACGA
>NZ_SPPA01000007.1:0-95920 GCF_004569585.1 Muribacter muris
CCTTAAGTTTGTTCAAAACTTATTTTTTAGAGATAGAGAATTAAGCCCATTTATACAAAAATATGACTATCTTCTTCATGAATTTAGTGATTTAATAGGTGGGGAATATCTAATTGACAATGAAAATGAAGAAATTAGATTTATTCCTAATAATGAGAATTTAGAGTTGTCAATGATGGAAAGTTCTAGTTCTATTCGTTCTTTATGTGATTTAGGTATTTATTTGAAATTTTTTGCAGAAGAAGGAGATCTAATAATAATAGATGAACCTGAATTAAATCTACATCCAGAAAACCAAAGAAAATTAGCTAGACTTTTTGCTAAATTAATAAATTGCGGTCTAAAAATATTAATTACAACACATAGTGATTATATTATAAAAGAATTGTCTATTTTATGTATATTAAATAGTAGAGAGGAAATTTTACCAAATGTCAACAAAATATCTAATGTAAAATATGAATTAAATAGTTTGCTGGACTTAAATAGAATTAATGTGTTCTTATCAAAAGATACAAATAATTATGTAAAACTATACACTTGTGAAATTAATAATATAGATGGAATCGTACTTCCGACTTTTGATGACACAATTCAAGACATCAATAGCATCATGGATGAAATTGCATTCTCTTCAGAAATTTAGATTTTAGCATGTTAGAATACATAAAAAAGGTAACCCAAAAGGAAATAATTAAAGAGCCTTATATAGAAAATGGGAAAAGATGTTTAAAATTATCCGAGGAAGATGAGCAAGGAACGTTATTGTATACTTTTACTTTTTTTAATGTTCCTCAAGATAGTATTCTAATTAGATTGGATGAGAAATTTTTAGAAACCAGGAATATTTTTATTAGTTCTAGTAATGATAAATGCAAAAATAAAAATGATTTCGAACATTATTTATGTAAGAAAGCGGATTATCTTCTAATTGATTCAGAAAATAAAACTATATTTGTAATTGAACTAAAATCTTCTTCTCATACTGAAGAACATATTATTGCTCAATTAAAAGGAGGTTTTTGTATCCTTAAATATATTGAAGCTATAATAAATAATTTTTCTAATCTATTTAGATATAAATCATCTTTAAACCTTCCTTTTGATAGTTTTTCATATCGTTTTATATCAATTAAACATATTAAAAATGCCACTAAAGGAAATAAATTACAGGATTCTAAGAATTATAATGATTTTTCATCTGCAGATAAATTTTTGCATCTAAGAGGAAGAGATAAAATTATATATAATCATTTAGTAAAATAAGGCAAAGTAGCAAGTATTAAAGCTTGCTGCTTTTTATAATTTGAATTAAATCTTTTAAGTGCATTATTTCACTATCCTTTTGCTCAAGCAATCTTTTCAATAAATCTTCTTTCTCATTAGCATGAGCCAGTGACAACTTCAATTTCTCAATTTCAACAAGTAATGCGGACTCTCCCACGCCTTGATATACTGAACCTAGAGGTGACTCAATCTGAAAACAGATATTCTTACCATCAGATTGCATAAGCTCAACAACATCAATATCAAATACTTGGGCTATTTGCTCAAGTTTCTCTAGGTAGATTTTGCTCTCACCTCGTTCAATCTTGGCATAGCCATTTAAAGACATATTTAGCTTCTCAGCCATTTGCTCTTGTGACCACGAGTTGCTTTCTCGTAGCTTACGAATTTTCTCGTTGATATCCATTTTTTTACTGATTGATTGTTGATGGTACACACTTGTAGTGGCAATGAATAACCACCCTGAGTGGCTACATAATATAAGTATAATTCAATAAAATATTCGCTGAATTATGTTCTCTTTTAGATTAAAAATCAACATAAATTGAGGTATCCAAATATGAAAAAGCACCTTATTTTCTTACCATTCAGCCTTGCTCTAACATCTTGTGCAGAGCTTCAATCTCTCGCAAACCTTGCCACATCTAATAGTCAAATGCCACCTCTCACATTTTATGAGCAATATGCCATTACAGATGATGCAGCTACAGTATTACCTCTCTTGAGACAGAATCTTACTACATTCATTGATGAAGATGGTTCACACCAAGTGTTTAAGTTTTCACCAAGTCTTGTAAGTGAGGCTACATTTAATTATTACGACCCAACCCTATCTTGGAACTTTACAAATATCGTACGCCCTAGTGTAGAAGTAGTAAGTAACAAGGTAAAAGATGTGAGCTTATCATTTAGTTCCGTTGTTAATTTTACTCACTCGAATTTCTATAAAATCTTCAATTTGAATCCTAGTGACATTAAAATCTCACAATTAAAACACCATTGCAATTCTTATAGAAGAACTGTCCCGTTCTACAAATTGGTGACAAAAAATGGCTCTTCTTTATATATGATGGAAAATTTTGAGAGTGGTTCTGAGAGTTCAATTACAACCTTTACATTTTTCAAGAAATTACCAACTTGTAAAAAGTTAGGATATGAAGAAACCATTAAGCAATACGGCAATGATTCATTTGGCAATTAATCAGGGAGGATTAAATTATGAACGAATCATTCACAAAGTGGGTAAACACATCAGGAAGAGCTAGTCGGTTTGAATTTATTATTTTAACTATTATCTCTTTAGTGGCTTTAATACTCATTACTTCATTATTTATTGAGCTATTCCAAGCCTTTTCAAAAGAACAGGCTCAACAGTTATACTCAAGAAACTATGTTGAGCATTCTATATATACTGCAATAATTGAACTTTCTGCTACTGGGAGACTTGATGCAACAGCTAATTCACTTTACCAAGACATAGAAAGCGTCACACTACCAAATTTAATAAAGGCAGCATTAACTTATCTCCTATTCTTACCTTTTGCGATAGTTTGGATTGCAGGAGCCGTACGCCGTTTACACGATATCGGTACATTTGGTTGGTGGGTATTACTTATTCTCGCCCCAATTTGGTTATTCTTCGATAATTGGGTCATTATGATTCCCCTGTTGTTTTTATTTTTCAAAAAAGGTCAAGACTTTCATAATAAATACGGAGCACCACCTCATAACCCTAATGCTCCAACCCCACTAGAAATGCCGAAAGAATCGGAAAAACTAGCTAAGTTTGAAAGTAACGTGCTAAAGGTTGTGGACAATATAAAACTCATTCTAAAGCCATATTGGGATTTACTATTAAGTAAAATAAAAAAATAATCAAAAGGAACTTATATGAAAAAACATTTTAAATTGATATCTGTATTGGCTGTTAGCAGTATGTTATCTGCTTGTGCTAATTTCGATTTAGGTACTATACTCCAGCCGCAGAAGAATCAGCAGGTAACACAAACTATCCCTAATGGCTTTGCAGGTAAATGGGTAAGCAAGAAGAATCATAGACACAAGCACTGCAATCCTCCAGCGGGAGATTTTCTTGAACAACCGTTTTTAATTATTAATCCTAAACAAAATCATTTGGAATGGCTTACTTGGTCTGACTATAGAGTAATTAAATTTCACTCTTTGAGTGATAGTTTTTTCACTGCTGAGGTAGAGGTCACTTCTATAGAAATCGATCCTGATGATACACCTAGTGTAAGCAGAAAAAATCTTAGTGCTAAATTAGTAAACCCAACTACGCTTGTTATTGATGATAAACGGTACCATCGCTGCCCTTAAATATTTAGCTATCCCTCAGAATTAGCCACCTTAAATGGTGGCTAACCACCCAAAATCGCTCAATAATCATACAACTCTTAAAACCAGATTGAATGAAATATCATCAATTAAACACACAAAAATCCCCAAATCTCTATTATTTTTCACAAAAATAGCACTTACATATCAATCAGTTAAAATTATTTTTCATTTTTTGTCAAAAATAACTTGACATGCTTTTGAATTTTTGGTTGAAAATATCACTTGACAATACCCCCTGTTACTATTATCATTTTTGGCACGGATAATAGTCCCTTTATTACAGTTTTTGATTGTTTTTAAGCCTAAAAAGGCTTGGAAAATCGAGAGTGGTAATAAAGGGATTTTTGTTTTTATGGCACAGCATTTCCTGTTATCAGCGAACGCTCGCTGCTTGTCACTAACACAAGTGGTTGGGCTTGCTGATGCAGAAATACTGGCTCTACTCAAAAAAGCCCGTTGGGGAACGGAAGATGAACAAGTTTGTCCTCGTTGTGGTGTCCGTCATTCCGCCTACTTCATTAGCACTCGCCAACAATGGCAATGTAAGCATTGCCACGCTCGCTTTTCAATCACGACAGGCACGATTTTCCAATTTCATAAACTCTCATTACGTCAGATTTTAATTGCTCTGTATTTGTTTGCCACAGAAAGCAAAGGCTTGTCGGCTGTTTCGCTTTCCCACAAGCTCAACGTGCAATATAAAACAGCTTGGGTACTGCTGCATAAATTACGAGAGTCGCTGAATCTCACCAAAGACTTAACCCACTTATCAGGCGAGATACATTCGGACGGCTGTTATGTGAATTACTACATTCGCCCGAAGAATTTTAAACATAGACGGATAGATAGACGAGCTAAACGCAATCAACGTCAAGACAAGGCGTGTGTAATGGTTTTCCGCCAACGAGCAGCCAATCAATCCATAATGAAAGGTGCAGATAGAAGTATTGTGGCAATGATTAAGGAAGAAAATAGCGATGATATTCTTGCTCTCACACATCGCTTAGTGAAAGCTAACAGCATTATTTGTGCGGACGAAAATGCCGCCTATGACTTGCTCAACATTCATTATCGGTTAGAACGAGTGAATCACTCACAAGAATACTGCTCGATAGACGGCATCACTAACAACCTTGCCGAATCGTTTTTTGCTCGATTTAGGCGAATGATTACAGGGGTTCATCACCGAATCAGCAACCTCTATATGATGCACTATGCGAATGAAACCGCTTGGCGGGAAGATGAACGCCGTAAAAGCGTAAAAGAGAAATTTACCCAATTACTCAATAAGTGTTTAAGCTCTCCGCCTTCACGGCATTTTGTGGGCTATTGGCAAGGCAATAAAAGACCGCACGCTGCCTTTGGGATAGCCAGTTTAAGCAAAAACGAAACACAGTATCACATAGCCATTTAATCACACTCAATAAAAGGAAATCTTATGATGATGAAAACCACCACACCGATTGATGTTCACGGCATTCGTTTTGATTATGATGCTAATGACCCGATTATCTGCTTATTAGAAAATCAGCCTACCTTAGCCGATAGGATAGCGTTGGAAGTAATGAATGAAGAGGGCATTTCGTGGGATACGTTACCTCAATCACTTGAATCCCAAGATGATTCAAATGATATGTTATTACATCAGCCTTATGATGAAAAGGGCGAGAATAAAGAAATTGAGCCAACCCCTTACTTTAGTTTGGCTTACGCTCACTTTCAGGCACAGAAAAAGATGCAGGATATTGATGCACTAATGGAAGTATTTGAGAGTCCTATCATCTCTAATGAAGTCGATAAGTATTGGTTAGATGGGGCTTTTATAAGTCAAAAAGCGATGATGAACACACATTAAAAAGAGGAATTAGCGATGATTTTATTTTATGCTTTGATGATGTTATATGCTCTAGCTTTTTGTGCTGTCTGCCGCCAGTGCCACCAGTTAAAGG
The DNA here is from genome assembly GCF_004569585.1 of Muribacter muris. NCBI lineage: Bacteria > Pseudomonadati > Pseudomonadota > Gammaproteobacteria > Pasteurellales > Pasteurellaceae > Muribacter > Muribacter muris. Next base: position 5,595 of record NZ_SPPA01000007.1, read on the forward strand.
TGAGGCATACTTTTATGCTATCCGCAATAATGCTAGTAGTGGGCGTGCTACTTTATCAATGGCTACCACACCATAAGATACTGGTTTCACTCACTGATGCGACTTTATTTATTATGCTATTAGAGTGGATAACGATTGGATTGGGTCTAATGTATCAGTTTGGTTACTTACGCACCAAAATCGGCACGGATACACAACGTGCAATGCTATGGAATTGCCCGACCTATGTCTTGATAATCCCGTTTTTATTAAACACATCGGTGAAAAAACAATATCACGCATTTTGGCAAAAATATCACCGGCATAACAATGATGTGAGTTTTCCCTATTAACCATAATATGTGATAATAAATGCCCTAGACTGAAAAATCAGTCTAGGGCATTTCATTTTTAAGCGGTTTTAATGAATTTGGGTCTTTGTGCAACTGCTACATAATACCGAGAAAATCTGCAAATCGCCCCGCTTCTATTTTATCAGCCCCATTCATAAGGCAATATTGCGATATGAACCCATCACCATTTTCATTACCAGATCAAAACGCAATATCTAATAGATCATTGTGCAATAAAATGACGAAAACAGACCGCTTGTCCTATCATTGAAACTGAACAGGGCTTCCATAAAGAAGCCCTGTATTACGGATTATTCGTCCGCCGATTTTACGACTTTTTGCCGGATAGGTTGAGTCAGTCCATTGATATCCGCACCGTCTAACCCCAACTCTTTGAGCAGATTATCGACTAATGGTGCTTGCCCTCGATAACGCAATGCGCTATTGACGAGCTGATCGGATAAGCTACTATTTTGACCGGCATTGTCAGCATCATTAGAATGAGTGCCAAAGCCTCCCAGCCCATTGACTTGCAAGATCTTAATATCGTCAATATTTTCCATCGGGCGTACACTTTCACGGATAATATCCGGTAAATGTTTCAAGAGGGCTAAACGCACCTGCATTTCAACCTGTTCAACAGACAGAACATTTGCCGCTTCATTTACCGCTTTTGTTCCTTCTGCGTCCACTTTATATTGCTGCTCTTGTGCTTGAGCTAACAGTATTTTTGCGTCAGCTTCCCCTTTTGCTTGTAAGCGTAATTTCTCCGCTTCGGCTTCCGCACTGATCCGAATCGCTTCCGCTTTATCTTGCGCGGCTTGTTTTTCGGCATCGGCGGCAATAGTGATGGCGATAGCATCTTTCTGTGCCGCTTCTTCCGCCGCAATCAATTCTACCGCCTTGACACGCTCTGCACGCTGCGTTTCTCTCACCGTAATCACGCTCTCTTCTTCACGCACAGCTTCAGCCCTTGCTTTATCCGCTTGCGCTTTCGCTTCGGACTCTGCCCGTGATTTTTCCGCAACCGCAATCGCACGATCCTGTTCAGCAAGTTCAATCGCTTTTTTACGCTCCACTTCTGCACGTTCAATCAGTTGATCTTTTTGGATTTTCTCATTTTCAATATCCCGTTGAGCGATAATACGTTTTAAATCCACTTCTCGCTCTGCGGCAATTTTTGCCTCTTCCGCCTCCCGCTTTTTCTGTGCTTCTTGCCCTGCAATTTCGGCATTTTGCTCGGCTCGGCGAACGGCAATTTCCCGTTCTTGCTCAAGTTTCGCATACTCTTCTTCTCGTAAGATTTGTAAACGGGTACGCTCGGCTTCTAAATTTTTGCTTTTAATCGCGAGATCCGTATCTTGTTCAATGTCGTTACGTTTCTTGCGGCGAACTTCAATCGTTTCGGTTAAACGTGTTAAACCTTCCGCATCAAAGGCATTTTGCGGGTTGAAATATTCAAAACTGGTTTGATCCAATCCGGTGAGGGAAACCGTTTCAAGCTCTAATCCGTTCTTAAAGAGATCTTCGGAAACGACCTGTTGCACTTTTTGGACAAAATCGACCCGCTTTTCGTGTAATTCTTCCATTGCCATTTCTGCTGCCACCGCACGCAGGCTATCGACAAACTTACCCTCAACCAAATCTTTCAGTTGATCCGGCGACATCGTTTTCATTCCCAGTGTTTGTGCGGCAGTCGCAATACTCTCCATTGACGGTTTAACCCGAACATAAAATTCCGCTGTTACATCTACCCGCATTCGATCCCGTGTGATCAGTGCTTGCTCTGCGGCACGGCGAACTTCTAAGCGCAGAGTGTTCATATTCACCGGAATGACCTCGTGCAAGACGGGCAATACGATTGCACCACCGTTAACGATCACTTTTTCACCCCCAAATCCGGTACGAACAAACGAAACTTCCTTACTCGCTCGGCGATATAATCGGGTTAAAATTAAACCAAGAATAATGAGTGTCAGTAAAATAATACCGGCAATAATCGCAATAGGGATAAAATTAAAAGACATAATGAACTCCTATGAATTAATCAGATTATGATTTGGATTTTTTATAGCTTTAAACACGGTGTGCTGGCGAGAAACCAATAAAATAGAGTCGCCTTGCGTCAGCTCACCGTCATCATCGGGTTCAACCAAAATATAGTGCTGTTGCTGATATTTATCTTTCACCCTTGCCTGTGCCGGCGAACCTGATGTTGCCGTACCGAGTACAACCGTTGCGACTGCTCCGATTAAACTATCCACATCGATAGCGGTTGTCTCATCTTTTGGCATTATGCGGTATAAACCACCTGCGCTCCAGCGAACAAGCGGTAGGCAAAGCCCCCAACTTAACAGCGCTGCCAGCCACATATTCAGATAACCCCCAAATAGCGCATAAATCAACGCTTGTAGGCTATACCCAACAATACCGAATAAGGCAAAAAAGAGTACCATTAGCATCAATAAAGGTAGTTTGCCGATATAAAGCCAGCTTAAAAAGCGAATAAATAATCCGGCATCTGCCGTATCCAAAGCAACATCGGGGTGGATATGATCCGCTAAACTATCCGGCAGTAAGTTATCCAGCCAATCGTTACTCCCACCTAATAAAAGGCTGATTAGTTCCAATATCCCCAACAGCAACATTACCATTATTGCAATGCCGAAAATTTGGGTTTGCGGTACAAAAATAAGTTCCCACATAGGCACTTCCTAAATCATATCGGCGGCTTTTAACTGTGCCAAGCGTGCTTTTATTTGTTGGCTTCGGTTTAATTCTTCCAACTCTTTTAATTTGGCTAACTGTGCCGTATCACTCGGATTTAGTCCCATACCTGTTTGACGCTTTAAAATGCGTTCAAACGCATTATGGCTTCGCTCGGTCTCACGGTTAATTTGATTAAGCTTATTTGCAGATATTGCTTCGTGCGTAACCGCTTGTTTCTGGCTTTGCTTCCATTCTTGGATAGCATTTTGCATTTCTCGGCGCTTGGCTTGTAACGCAACAATAAAACGCTCTAGCTCCTTTTCTTGAGTTGCACAATCACTTAGACTATTTTCCAAGATCGGCAAACGTGCTTCGATATCCATTTGCTCTGCAATGCCTGTTTCGGCTAAATCATCTCGCCCTGCCTTTAATGCCGTCTGAATGGTGTCCGCCAAGAGCGTATGGCGGTTATTTTCATCCAGCAGTTTTTTGGTTGTGAGGTGCTTTTGTACCAAGACTTTACCCAACTCGCTACGCACACTCTCAATCGCCTGTTCAACTTCTCGGATATTCTCATTCATTACCGCTTCCGGTGCGAGATTTTCTGCCGCATCTATCACGGCGTGAAACCCACCACTGATTAAACGCCCGACCCGCCGTGCTAATGTTTCGCTCATAATGCCTCCTGTTTTTGCTGGGTGTCAGTAATAATATGTGCCAATTTCAATGTATTCTCTAATTGGTTAAGCACCTTATCGTCATAAGCCGAACCTTTGCCAATCACTGCCAACTGCAAGATACTGTCCATTAAACGTACAATTCGCCACATTATCTCTTGTTCGTATTGCTTCAAGCCGTCTAGCGTGATGTTATCCTCCAGATCGACAGCCAATGTTGCCGTTAAATCCGGCAATAATTCAAACAAACGGGCTAAAATATGTGAATGTACGCCAAGCCGTTTCTCCGCTTGTAATACATCGTGCTTCGCATTTTGCAAAAATTGCTCCGCCTGTTTTAATGCCGATTGATAATTTTGCGGCTGAGTATAGGCAAGCCGTGCCTGCGTTAATAACTCACGGATTTTCTCTGATGGGGTATGTGCCCCCTCTAACTGTAAACCCGCAATAAAATCCGCATCGTCTTGGCTAATTCGGACGCTCACAGGGATTCGATTAGTTGCCATAATTATTTGAACTTATTTGTCATTTTTTGTATTCATTTGTATGCAATATAATAGATTGAACAAAAAAACGCAAACTATTTTGTGTAAAAAACGACTGATGTCTGTATTCAAGTAAATAAAAAGGCTTTCAATCTTGAAAGCCTTTAAACCCTAAAAAATTATCGTTCTACCAAGTGATTACTGCTCGGTTTGTTGTTACTGATGATTAAGGTTGAACCGGAAGCTCCGCCACCAAACTCACCTGATGATTCTCCAAGGAAGAAACGGCGATATTCTTTCACCCACATTGCCGTTGCACCGCATACGGCAACGGGCATTACCACTAGATTGACAAAGGGTAGCATTGTAAACAGACTGACCAACGCCCCAAACGTAAAATTCATCACACGTTGCTGGGCAAGAGCATTGCGCATACGGGCAAAACTGATTTTATGGTTATCAAAAGGGTAATCGCAATACTGGATCGCCAGTAGCCAAGCGCCAAAAATAAAGGTTAAAACCGGCACAATACTTTGCCCGACCACCGGCATAAATCCCAATAAAAATAGAGCGATTAAGCGAGGAAAGCTATACCACATTTTTTGCCATTCCCGTTTTAACATTCTTGGTACATCTTTAAGTAGCTCGCCAAACCCGGTGTCTGTCAGCGCTTCCCCCGTTAGCTGCTGCTCGACTTTTTCTGCGAGCAACGCATTAAAAGGGGCGGCGATGAAATTGGCAAGGGTAGTAAATGCAAAGTAAAACGCAACCAAAATCATTAAGAAAATCAATGGGATCAAAATCACGTTTAACCATTCCAACCACGACGGCAGCAGGCTGTCGAGCAAACCACCGATATGGGCAAAAAAGAGCCAAATCAGCCCAATCATTAACACAGCATTGATCGCAATCGGGAACACCACAAAAGGCATTAGTTTGCGTTGTAAAATCAATCGCCAACCGTAGATAAAATAGTGAAAGCCGGCACTGACTTGGCTTTCAGGGGTAGCAAACGGAGAAGACATCAATCAAACCTTAAAAATTAAAATTTTCAACGGAAATATGGTAAGCTATGCGAGACTTTTTCGCAAAGTGCGAAAGTGTAAATTTCATTATTATTTCAGCTAAAGAGGGCAAAATGGACAATCATATTCTTTTCTTTATTTTAGCAGGATTGCTGATTGCGATTTTAATCGGCTACAGCCTTTGGTCTGCACGCCGTGAAAAATCTCGGGTATTTTCCAACACGTTCTCTACTCGACCGCCTTCAACCCCGATCAGCCATAGCTCGCAAACGGATATTCCGGCAAGCCTTCAGCCGCAAAATGGTGCTTTTCAAGCAACCTATCCGAACGACCAAGCCATTGCCGAACAGCAGGTACAACAGCAAGTCGAGCAAGATGTCAAAAATATCAAAATCCGTTTATCCGATGCGCAAGCGCCCGTACAAACGCCGTTTTCTGCAACACCCGAGCCGACAATGCACTACGCCGAACCGGCATACAGTGAACCGGTCGTTGCCGAACCGCCCCCGAATATTGAGCAGCCGTTAAACGCCGAGCCAGCCCCTGCCGCTCAACCGATTGAAAACGGCTTGATTACGCTCTATGTGGTGGCTCAAGACGGTCAACCGCCATTCTATGGCGAAAACATCGTGCAGCAGTTAGAAGCACTTGGTTTCCAATACGGTCAATACCAAATTTTCCACCGCCATTTAGATAATGCCAACAGCCCTGTGCTTTTTAGCGTTGCCAATATGATGCAACCGGGCATTTTCGATCTAGATAAAATCAGCCAATTCAGCACGGTCGGCTTGGTTTTCTTTATGCAGTTACCGTCTGGCAGCGGCAATGATTTAGTCAATTTACGCTCAATGATCCGTTCCGTTGAAACCTTTGCCCGTGCAATGAACGGTATCGTCCTCACCGATCAACACCAACTGTTTGACGATAATGCCCGCCAGCAGTATTTGTTAAGGGTATCACAGCAGTAATTTGCAACGTTTTAACTCAATCTGACCGCTTGCAAGCGGTCTTTTTTATCGAGAAAATGACAATGTCAGTCCAAATTGAAATCGAACAATTACGTAAAACACTCCACCGCTACGAACATCATTATCACGTTTTGGATAACCCGCTCGTGCCGGATGCCGAATATGATCGTTTAATGAACCAGCTCAAAAGTCTTGAATGGCAGCACCCTGAGCTGATCACACCGGATTCCCCAACCCAGCGGGTCGGCGGCAAAATTTTAGACGGTTTCGCCGAAGTAACCCACGAAATCCCAATGCTCTCGTTAGACAACGCTTTTTCCGATGACGATTTGGAAGGCTTTTTACGCCGTATTGAAGATCGCCAATCCGTCAATGCCGATGATCTGGCTTTCTGCTGCGAACCGAAACTGGACGGCTTAGCCGTGAGCATTTTATATGAGAACGGGCTTCTAACCCGTGCGGCAACCCGTGGGGACGGCACAACGGGCGAAGACGTTACCGCCAATATCCGCACCATTCGCAACGTGCCGCTCAAATTGCATACTGACACACCGCCTGCCCGTTTAGAAGTGCGAGGCGAAGTTTTTATGCGTCAAAAAGGCTTTGAACAACTTAACAAAAATGCCTTACAGAAAGGGGAAAAAACCTTTGCCAACCCTCGCAACGCAGCGGCAGGCTCACTCCGACAGCTTGACCCGAAAATTACCCGCCAACGCCCATTAGTGCTGAATGCGTACGGCATCGGCATTTATGAAAGCGAGCAACCGCTGCCCGACACCCATTTTGCCCGCCTAGAATGGCTGGCAGATCTTGGTATTCCGATCAATCCGGAAATTCGCCTAGCCAAAGGCAAAACCGCACTGTTGCAGTTCTACCACGACATTCAGGCAAAACGCAGCCAATTAGGCTACGACATTGATGGTACTGTGCTAAAAATCAATGACATAGCATTACAGGAAAAACTGGGCTTTGTTTCCCGTGCCCCCCGCTGGGCAATCGCTTACAAATTCCCCGCTCAAGAAGAGATGACTTTACTGAAAGATGTGGAATTTCAAGTTGGCAGAACGGGGGCGATCACACCGGTTGCCAAGCTAGAGCCGGTATTTGTCGCCGGTGTAACCGTCAGTAACGCAACACTTCACAACGGCGATGAAATCGAACGGCTCGGCATTGCGATCGGCGATACGGTTATTATCCGCCGTGCCGGCGATGTAATTCCGCAAGTCGTCGGCGTGGTAGCAGAACGCCGCCCAAGTAATGCAAAAAAAATCCATTTTCCGACCGCTTGTCCGGTCTGCCAATCGGCAATTAGACGGGTAGAAGGCGAAGCCGTTGCCCGTTGTACCGGCGGGCTGTTTTGCGCGGCACAACGCAAAGAGGCGTTAAAGCATTTTGTGTCCCGTAAAGCAATGGATATTGACGGCGTAGGCGAAAAGCTGATCGAGCAACTGATGACCCGTGAGCTAGTGCATACCCCTGCCGATCTGTTCAAGCTCGATCAGGCAACCTTAATGAGTTTAGACAGAATGGGGGAAAAATCCGCTCACAATGCGTTACAGAGCATCGAAAAAGCCAAAAACACCACCCTCGCCCGCTTCTTGTTTGCCTTAGGTATCCGTGATGTCGGCGAAACGACTGCGCAAAATCTCGCCAACCATTTCGGCACATTAGAAGCCATTCGCCAAGCAGATCTTGATAGCTTACAGCAGGTGCAAGATGTCGGCGAAGTGGTGGCGAACCGTATCTTCCAATTCTGGCAAGAACCGCACAATGTTGAAGTTGTTACGGATCTGATCAATCAGGGCGTACAATGGCAAACGGTGGTGAAACGAGAGATTGCGGATAACCCGCTAAAAGATAAAACGGTTGTGCTAACCGGCACGCTCACCCAGCTAACACGGGATCAAGCCAAAGCTATTTTGCAAGGGCTGGGGTGTAAAGTATCCGGCAGCGTCTCTAGCAAAACAGATTTTCTGATTGCCGGCGAAAAGGCAGGTTCAAAATTAGCTAAAGCGGAAGAATTGGGGGTTAAGGTGCTGACCGAGCAACAATTTATCGCTCTCACAGGGCAAGATAATGGCTGATCCGCATATTCAATCCCCAATGGATCGCTGGGATATTCTCACGGTGATCCTGTATCGCAGTGGCTTAACCGTCGCACTGGCAATGTTATTTTGGCTCAAATACAACCCTGAAACTGCCCAATTAGGCTTTTTGGTGAGCGGCGTGATGCTGGCTTCTTCGCTGCATCTTTACCTTAAATCCTTCCGGTTGTTATTCCAATTTGTAATGTGGGGCGGTTTACTGTGCCACATTTTCGGCTTTCCTGAATTGGCACTCGGTGCAGCTTTCTTGGTGATCGGCGGGCTATGCTATAAAGAGTATTTCTGCTTTCGCATCACGGGCTTAAATTTTCAACCGCTCATCTTTGCACTGTTGTGGGTGTCATTGATAACGCAAGCCGACCTCTTTATCGATCTTTTTCGCATTACCGCATTTATTTTACTCGCCATTTTGACGTTTAAAAAATGGCGAATGCCGCTGCACTTTGATATTGGCGATAAAGGTAAATATCAAATTTAATAACCTGCAACAAGCGGTCGGTTTGGTCAGATTTTTTGCAACCATTGTGCGATAACCAAATCAAATCTGTTCAATAGGTAATTAAACGGACGCTGGCGTCCCTACTTATAAACTATTTTATAAAACTGCTATCCAATGCAAAAAATCTGACCAAACCGTCCGCTTGTTGCCATTTTAGGTTAAGCCTTTTCCAGCTCCAAACGCTCAAATGCCAACACTTTATGTTCCAGTTTACGCAATAACAGCGTCATTATGCCGGTAATCACAAGATAGAGCGCACCGGCAATGCCGTAAATCGTTAGTGCATCATATTCCGTGCCGTACAGTTGGCGAGCGTAGCCCATAATATCCATAATTGTGATGGTTGAGGCAAGGGACGTGCCTTTAAATACTAAAATAATTTCGTTACTGTATGAGGGCAACGCACGTTTTAAGGCATAAGGGACGAGGATTTTGAGGGTTTGCAAACGGTTCAAACCTAAGGCAGCACAGGTTTCCCATTGCCCTTTCGGGATCGCTTTGACTGCGCCGTGAAAAAGTTGAGTGGTGTAAGCAGCGCTGTTTAAGGCAAGTGCTAACATTGCACAAAACCACGCATTTGATAGTAGCGACCAAAACGGGCTATTGACGATCCACTGAAATTGCCCCGGTCCGTAATAAATCAGAAAGAACTGCACTAGCAGCGGTGTGCCGGTAAAGAGCGTTAGAAAACCGTTCACCATAGATTTCGTCCAACGGTTTTCCATTGAGAGTATAAAGGTCATCACCACCGCTAGCACAAAGGCAATAGAAAGGGAAACAGCGGTCAGCATTAAGCTGGTCGGAATGCCTTGGGCAATTACGTTGAAATATTCTTGCACCATTATGCGTTGCCTCTCTCAAAACGGGTAAAACGAAGATCTAAACGGCGGATAATTACTTGGCTAATTAAGGTAATCGCTAAGTAGATCAATGCCGCAAAACCATACCACGTAAACGGTTCGTGCGTGCGGGTGTTAATCAACTCCGTTTGACGCATTAAATCCGATGCACCAATCAATGATACAAGGGCGGTATCTTTCAACAGAACCAGCCATTGATTGCTTAACCCCGGCAGCGCGTGCCGCCAAACCTGCGGCATCACAATATGCAAAAAAGTGTAGCCACGGCTTAGCCCCAACGCCGCACCGGATTCCCACTGTCCGAGGGGAATGGCTTGAATTGCACCCCTTAGTGATTGGGAAGCGTAAGCGGCAAAAATAATCGCAAGGGCAACCACACCGCAACCGAAAGGCCCAAGCTCAATATATTGACCGGTAATCAGCTCAATCACTTCCGGTGCACCAAAATAGATCAGAAAAACCACTAAAATTTCGGGCAAGCCACGCAATAAGGTGGAAAATACCGCCATTGATTTGCGCACTACTGCCCATTTGTGCATTTCAAGCACCACAAACAATACGGAAAGCAGTAAGCCGACCAATAACGAACAAACCGCTAACCCTAAGGTCATTAGGGTTGCGGAATAGATCAAAGGAAGATAATCAAAAAACATAAAACCTTATTTCGTCATCCATTTATCATAGATTTTTTGGTATTCACCGCTTGATTTAATGGCAGCAATACCTTTGTTGAGGCTATCCACCAACGCTTGATTGGATTTATTCACCGCGATCCCCAAGCCGTTGTTGAAGTAGCGTTTATCCGTTACTCTTTCGCCGATAAAAGCCAGCTCCGGATTTTTATCAAACATCTCTCTTAACACATCGGTATCGCCAAAAATGAGATCAATCCGCCCGTTTTTTAAATCTAAGATCGCATCTTGTAGGCTGGCGTAGGCTTTTGCTTCATACTGCTTGGCTTCGGCATTAGCATATTGCTGATAGGTTGTGCCGTTTTGTACGCCGATACTTTTTGCCGTCTCCAACGTTACTTTATCTTTCACCGCAATAAAGCTGGCGGAGCTTTCATAATAGGCATCGGTAAACGCCACTTGCTTCGCACGGGCTTCGGTAATATCAATCGCCGAAATTGCCGCATCAAAGCCTCCACGTCCTTTGATTAAACTTGGAATTAACGCATTAAAGGCTTGTGCTTTAAAATGGCAAGTCGCATTGATCTCTTGGCAAATCGCGTTGGCAACATCGACATCAAAACCGACAATCTCGCCTTTTTCATTGGTCGATTCAAACGGCGGATAGCTAGGTTCCATTGCAAAGGTAATCTCTTGGGCGTGTGCCATTGTCGCCGTGGCAAAAAGGGTTGCTAATAGTAATTTTTTCATTGTGTTTACCTCAATTATTAGTGTGAATGTGAAAGATAGTGGGCAAATTGCTCGGTTTGAGGACGCTCAAAGCAACTCGCATCACCAAATTCAATGATTTTGCCTTTTTCCATATAGACCACTTTGGTCGCCGTTTTACGGGCAACGGCAACTTCGTGGGTAACAATCACTTGTGTAATACCCGTTCCCTGTAATTCTTTAATAATATCAACTACTTGAGCAGTAATTTCCGGATCGAGTGCGGCGGTCGGCTCATCAAACAGCAACACTTGCGGCTGCATCATCAACGCCCGAGCAATCGCCACCCGTTGTTGTTGCCCGCCGGAAAGTTGCAGCGGAAAACGTTCGGCAAATTCCGCTAATTGCAAGCGAGCAAGCAGACCTTTCGCCCGCTCAACCGCCGCATCTTTTGCCAGCCCCAACACTTTCATCGGTGCTTCAATTAAGTTTTGCATCACATTAAGATGCGGCCAGAGATGATATTGCTGAAATACCATTCCGACCTCACGGCGTAATAATCCGACCTGCTTACTGTCCGCTTTTGCGCTCAGATCAAAGCGGTGATTGGCTATTTCCAACGTGCCGGATTGTGGCACTTCCATTAAATTCAGCGTCCGAATAAGCGTACTTTTTCCTGCACCGCTTGGCCCCAGCAGGACAACCGTATCCCCTTTCTCAATATTTAAATTGATGTCAAACAAGGCTTGATGCGCGCCATAAAAAAAATTGACGTTGCTGATGCGAATCGCCATTTCACTAAAATCCTACGAATATAAATAACTGAATGAATATTAAATATTTTTGCATAGTTATGCAAGCGTATTTTATAACGGATAATTTGACGCTTACACTCAATTCACTTAGACTAGCCTACGTTTTAATTTATCATTAACAGGAGTCAATAATGTCTGAACACAACAGCACACAGTACGAAGGTCTAAAACCCAAATGGCAAAAACGTTTTGCCTTTTTCGACAAATACGGCACGAAAGAAAGCGCGCCGGAATATAAACAAGCCTTTAAATCCCTCTCTTTTTTCGAAAAACGGTGGCAAGAACTCAATTTTATAGCCCTACTTTTTGGCTTTATTTATTTCTTTGTGCTGGGGCTTTGGCGTAAAAATCTGAGTATCATTGGTCTCTATCTGGTGGTTGGCATTATCGTAAGTATCATTATTGCTATCCTTAATGTACCTGATCGAACGGTCGATGCCATTGCAAACGCAATCGGTTTATTATTCGCCTTTATTTATGCCAAAACAGCAAATAAAGCTTACTACCTTCATAAAGTGAAAGGGTCTAAAAGTTGGAATCCGTTTGAATCATAATCTTCACAGCACGCAACTGCGTGCTGATTTTTTAAGGAAATAACACGATGAAATTAAACGCTTATTTTACTTTTCTGTGTGCCTCGTTTACCGCTTTAAGCCCCCTTGCTTTTGCCGATAACAGCCAACAAGTCCGCAGTATCGACATTTATATTACTCCCTACTACTCTGCCCACGGCGGCAAAGTCGAGCACGTTGCGGTACACCCCGAACTTGATCCACTTTTGAAATCCAACTCGGTCGCCTCACTGAAAAAAGCGATCGCACAGGTCGAAAAAGAACCGCAGCTTATCACGCCAATGGTGATGTTTACCCTTGCCGCACGTTCCTACGATCTTGGGCTGAGAGATGATGCGGTATTTTGGTTTTATGCGGGCAGATACCGCTTAATCACGGCAATGGACGTGTTGGATTTACCCAAATCCTCACTGGCGGAATACAGTAGCTTTGCCACATTAGTCGGCAAATTTATTCTTCCTTACGCCTTTTGCGATCACGCCAAAAACAGCAAAATCAAACGCAAAGCATTGCAATGGGTCAAAGATCACCCTTACCAAGCCCTCTTTTTAGCGCAACTCCCGTCAAAACAGCCGGATCGCAAAAAAGCCCTCGCACAGAGTGAAAAAGCACTGGACAAAAACTTTCAGGAAAGTGAAAACTACTTGAAAGATCCGAAAAAGAAAGCGGATTTTCTGGCTAAACGTAAGGCGGAAAATACCGATGCCCGCTTCTGCTGGAAATAAGCAAGCGGTCGGTTAGGGGAGATTTTTTGCAAAATTATATCGCAACTGCACAATGCTAAATAACAGCTAATCAGTAGGGACGCAACACTTGCGTCCGTTTAATCATATTGTGAAATAATGTTATCTTATTTTGCTCAACGGCGATATAATCCTGATAATTTGCAATACTCCCCCACCAACCCACCGCTTGCGGTGCTAAAACGCTTTTTCCAAGCTCAAAAACAGGCGTTTTTTCTCGGTAGAATAGAGCTGCGCTAAATTAGATTTCACCTTGTTATAGCTGAAAGTCAGCTTCGGCGTAATGCCCCAATAATAAAAATCCCGTTTCCACAGGGTGAGCGTTGCCGCCCACTCTTTATCGTGGCGGACTTGGAGGAACAATTTGTGCAGTGCTAAAAAATCCCGCTTGCCGTAGCTCAACTGCACACGAGAAGAGATACCGCCCCACCACGCCTGCCCCCAACCCAGACGCACCGTTTTGCGATCAGAGCCGAATGCGGCTTCACGGGGACGATCCGCCAAATAATCCGAACCGAGATAGAGATAGCTGTTGGCATTCAGCAAATGTAACAGTGTGGCGGACAACAACAGATTATGCCCGTCTGCCGCACGGTTTTCCGCCGCCCGATGTTTTAGCTCGCCCCGCTCTGCCGCCAGTGAAAGCTGCCATTTCGGGCTGAACCAGTGGTTCAGTTCCCCCCGCACACCATAGCCACGATTGTAGCGGTGATTGCCATACCAACGCATTTCATAAAACGGCAACAACGCCACGCCGGTTTTCGCCCGCAGGTATTGGTAGCCGACAGATAAGCGGTCGGATTGGTCGTCATAAGCGTAATTATCCCAAAAGGTTTTGCCGTGGAAATTATTCTCAATTTTGGCGTAGTGCGAGCCGACTAAATTGATGCTTTTTTCCGCATTAAACACATAGTTCAGTCCGTGGGCTTTTTGCGGCAGCGAGTCCGGCGTTTTCTCAAACGGCACATTGCCGAGGTAAATATAGCGATCGGCGGAGGCATTATTCACATTGTTTTCCTGCAAATAATTCACCCCGAAATGAAACTGCCACTGCGAGCGTTGCGCAATCGCTGCCAAATATTGCGTGGTTAAGGTTGCAATTTGCGGCGGTAATCTGACCGCTTGCAAACGGCGAAAATGGTCGGCCGCCGCCCGATGTTGCCGATCGTCAAACAGTATTTGTGCCAAACGGAAACGGACGGGGTCAAAATCGGGGTGAGCGGCTAAGATACGTTGATACAGGGCAATCCCCCGCCGATATTCCCCCCGCAAGCCGAACAAAATCGCCTCGCTGTAATCAATCAAAATCGGATCGGGCTGGGCGGTTTGGCGGTAAATCGCCAACAAATCGGGCAACAAATGAAACTGCCCGCTGTCAATCACCCGATTCAGCAAAGTACGGGTTAATTCAGGATTTTCCCGCAGCTCTTTTGTGGTTGCCGTTTTCAGCTCGGCAGGATCGAAATTCGCAAAATTCCCCACCATTCTGACCGCTTGCGGGCGGGGGTCAGGGGTCGCAACTTTCACCTCCAATTCAGGCGGATTTGCCCAAAGTGCCGGCGGCAAGCACGCCAATGTCAAAATCGCACAGGGGAAGAAATATGATGATTTCATTGATTCACCTCATTTAAACCAAACAAAATGCGCAATAGTGTTGCCGTTAAACCTGTGCTTATCGGTAGGGAAGCATTGCGTCCAACATCAATCTGCTATTAAATAAGAACGCACACCGTACGTCCCTACTTTTAGCAAAATGTGATGTTGTGTTCATTGCAACATCATTTTACGCACTTAAATTCAGGCGATTATTGGCGTTTGCCGCCGAAGGAGATATCGTTTCCTGCTTTACCTACCACTTCTTCCGCATTTGGACCGGCAAAAATGCCCTTGTAGGCTTGATCTTTTAGCGAACCTATGTCAACTGTACCTGAAAAGACGAGATTATTTTGTGTAGAATAGCTAATATCCCCTTGCTTCAGCGTATATGTTCCTTCCCTCATATTAGTAAGCTCACCACTTACCGTCCCTTGATTAAAATCAGCATTTAAAGTGAGTTCTCCCGTTGTAATAGTCGACTTATCCCAAATACCTCTTTCTAGTGCTTTGCCTCTGTAAGTCGCTTTCGGCGATGTTTGCAGATAAGCTGAGTTATCAAAGGAATCACGGCTGGTTGGCACGGAAAGATAGCTTGGACTACTATGTAAATCATTATCGGTAATTAAATCGGTACGTGTCCAATTCGCATAGGTTGAGTACTGCTGATTAACAAAATGCGCAGTAGCAATTTGTACTTCGACATCGTTATTCAACCCTTTCTTAGTTGCCGTTACAGGTAATTGCTGTACCTCATCAGATACAGGCGCATCATTAAAGTTGATCGCACGCTGTAATTCCCATTTTTCAGCTTGCCCTTTAGGAGATAATTGACCGACTTTACTATCGCTTTTACCAGCATTAGGTCCTTCTACAATTTTATTATCGTATGAGTTTTTCTTCAAATATCGCCACTGACTACCATCACTTAAAAATGCCCAACGTTGTGCTTCGGCTTCTTGTGCTTGGCGTTTACGCTCGGCTTCTTCGCGGTGTGGAGCGAGTTCTTGATTTAACGCTTCATTTTGGCTGTTTAAAGCGGCATTTTCCTGCGCTTTTTCTTCAAGCTGTTTTTGAGCCTCTGCTAATTGCTGACGGGCGGTTTCTAACTCACGTTGTGCCGCTTGTTTCGCTTGAGCTTCGCTGTTTGCTTTCGCCGTTTCCGCTTCCAAGCGTTTTGCACTGTCAGCAACATTTTTCTGCGCTGCCGCTAATTGCTGACGGGCGGTTTCTAACTCACGTTGTGCCGCTTTTTTCGCTTCGGCTTCACTGTTTGTTTTAGCAGTTTCCGCTTCCAAACGTTTTGCACTATCGGCAACATTTTTCTGTGCTGCCGCTAATTGCTGACGGGCGGTTTCTAGCTCACGTTGTGCCGCTTGTTTCGCTTGGGCTTCGCTGTTTACTTTCGCCGTTTCCGCTTCCAAGCGTTTTGCACTGTCGGCAACATTTTTCTGCGCTGCCGCTAATTGCTGACGGGCAGTTTCTAACTCACGTTGTGCCGCTTTTTTCGCTTCGGCTTCACTGTTTGTTTTAGCAGTTTCCGCTTCCAAACGTTTTGCACTATCGGCAACATTTTTCTGTGCTGCCGCTAATTGCTGGCGAGCAGTTTCCAACTCACGTTGCGCCTCTTGTTTCGCTTCGGATTCGCTGTTTACCTTAGCTGTTTCCGCTTCCAAGCGTTTTGCACTGTCGGCAACATTTTTCTGCGCTGCTGCTAATTGCTGACGAGCCGTTTCTAACTCACGTTGTGCCGCTTGTTTGGCTTGGGCTTCACTGTTTACCTTCGCCGTTTCTGCTTCCAAGCGTTTTGCACTGTCCGCTACATTTTTTTGGGCTGCCACTAATTGCTGACGAGCCGTTTCTAACTCACGTTGTGCCGCTTGTTTCGCTTCGGCTTCACTGTTTGTTTTAGCTATTTCCGCTTCCAAACGTTTTGCACTGTCGGCAACATTTTTCTGTGCTGCCGCTAATTGCTGGCGAGCAGTTTCCAACTCACGTTGCGCCTCTTGTTTCGCTTCGGCTTCACTGTTTGTTTTAGCTGTCTCCGCTTCCAAGCGTTTTGCACTGTCGGCAACATTTTTCTGCGCTGCCTCTAATTGCTGACGGGCTGTTTCTAATTCTTTTTGTAGTGTTGAATTCGTTTTAGGTTGCTCAGCGTTTTTCTGTAACTCGGCAATTTTTTTCTCCGCCGTAACAAGATTTGCTTTCGCCTCAGCTAAATTTTGTTCCGCCTGTTCTTTGGCTTTCTGACTAGTCTCCATCGCTTTTTTTGCCGCAGCTTGTTCCGCTTTAACTTGTTCTTTTAATTGATGAATTTGTTTGATTTGCTTTACATTATCGTTGTTACTGGTACTCGAACCACCGCCGCCACTACTGCACGCAGCAACGCCAAGAGACACTAACAAAGCAAGGGCTGTTTTTGATAATTGAGATTGCATAGGAAAAGTCCTTATTGGTAAGAAAATTAAACAAAGATTGTTGATTTTAGTCGCAACTAAAATGCGAAGCGATTATAAATGAAATACACTTCTTTTTTTTTTTTTGCATTTCTTTACATAATATAGGGGTTTTAGGAGGTGTTATGCGTATAACTATCGAAATGAGTTACCACAAGCGGCCTGTTCACTACGTTTATTTACAGTTAAAAGTTCAGCTTAAACATCGGCAATGGCAACTGGTGATTAAAGGTAGCGTTCGCCCGCAAGAAAAATAAGCCAACGGGTACAGCTTTGGTTATAATAACGGCTTGTTAAACAAGCGAACATTCTGCAAAAAATCTTGCCAAACCGACCGCTTGTTAAGGGAGAGATGAGATGAAAGAGCCGATTTTGCGCCAAGTTGTGCTGGATACGGAAACCACCGGTATGAACTTTAACGGTGCACCGCATATTGGGCATAATATTATTGAGATTGGGGCGGTGGAGGTGGTAAATCGCCGTTTAACCGGCAGAACCTTCCACGTGTATATTAAACCGCCGAGGGAGGTGGACGAGGAAGCGATTAAGGTTCACGGCATTACCAATGAGATGCTGGTGGATAAGCCGAGCTTTGCCGAGATTGCCGATGAGTTTATTGCATTTATCAATGGGGCGGAATTAGTGATTCATAATGCGCCCTTCGATGTGGGCTTTATCGACCACGAATTTTCGTTTCTGCCTAATCCGCCGGCAAAGGTGGCGGAGATGTGCGAAGTTACCGATAGCTTGCAACTGGCACGCAAAATGTACCCCGGCAAACGTAATAATTTAGATGCGCTGTGCGACCGTTTAGGCATTGATAACAGTAAGCGGGTGCTGCACGGGGCGTTGCTGGATGCGGAGATCCTTGCCGATGTCTTTTTGATGATGACAGGCGGGCAGATCGCTCTGCTCGGCGAGGAGGAGCAATCGGATATGAGCGTAAACGCACAAGATGCTCACTATACGCCGATTGTTGTCGATCACAGTCATTTGGTCGTGCTGCAACCGACCGAAGAAGAATTGGCGGCTCATCAAGACTATCTTGAGCTAATCAATAGGAAGTCGAAAGGGAATTGCCTTTGGACACGGGAATTGGCGGCAGAATCAACGGCACTCAATTAAAAAATCGTCATTCTGTATAGTAAAAAACCGTTTGATATTTTTTTGAAAAAAAGTATTTGACGCTGATCCGAGAAATCATTATTATACGCCTCGTTCGCTGCGGAGTGGTAGTTCAGCTGGTTAGAATACCTGCCTGTCACGCAGGGGGTCGCGGGTTCGAGTCCCGTCCATTCCGCCAACTAATTTAAACGTCATAATATACCTCCTTAGTACGTTAATAGGAAAAAGCCTCTAGTTATCTAGAGGCTTTTTTCTTTCTATCGTTTTTATAAAAATAAACACGGTGGAAGCCAGTTCCGCCGTGTTTGCTCATTTATCATTTACAGTAAACCCAGTACCTTACGCCCATTGGTGCTGGCAATATTTGCCATTTCATCTAGGTTGGTAAAACGGCAGCCGGCAGAGAGTAGGCTTAATTCCTGCCACATATCGCCCTCACACAGAGGCACCATATAGTCGCAGATATTGTCCGTACCAATCGCAACCGTAATCCCTTCGGGGATCATTTCATCCGCCGGCGTTAAGGCATTATGGAACGGCAGCACTTCGTCTTTACGAGGGCTGTCAATCCACGCCATCGGGCAGGCAATCATCATCATATCGCAGGCTTTCATTTTTTTATACAGCATTTGGCGGTACTCTTTCGGGTGTGCGCCAATCGAAATCCCGTGAATCGCTACAACCCGCCCTTGCATTCCGTGTTCCATTGATTTATCGCACAGCTGCTCCGTTTCTTTCTCTTTTTGGGTATTGAATTGGTCAACGTGAACGTGCAACATTTTGCCCTGCGATTTCGCCGTGTCCATCAAAATATCCATCGCTTCCAGCCCTTTGCCGTAGTCCAATTCATCACGGTAAGGTAAACCGCCAATCATATCCACCATTTCCGAACCGATATCAAACCATTTACGCGCATTCGGTTCAATCACGCCCTTGAGGGTTTGATTGGCAAATTTCAACACAATATCGTTTTTATACACTTCTCGAGCTTTGTGTGCCGCAATGATCGCACGGTCTTCGCACACTTGGTCAATATCGACAAATGTGCCGAACGCTGTTACCCCTTGGGAAATCATCAGCTCAATCGCTTGGCTAAAACGGCGGTAGTAATCTTCTACGCTCGACTGACGTTTCACCTCGTCCACTAAATCCCATTTCTGTTGCAAATTTGCCTCTTGATAAATTTTGATTTTCTCCGGCGTCATCGTAAAGGCACGGTCTGCGTGAGCGTGAGAATTTACCCAGCCGCCTTTTTTAATCACTTCATCACGAATATGGCTTTTTAATGTACGAATCAATTGGCTCATTGCTTATCCTCTATGATCTGAATTTTGGGCAAAAAAAAGATCTCACGTTACGCAAGATCTTGTCGAAATAAAAAAAGAGCTAAACCTCGTAATGATGCGAAGTTTAGCTTTAAAAAAGAAATTAAACAGGTTAAATTTAGTTTGTGGTTCATTACTAGTTCCCTATGGCACTAGAGGCGTAGTATAAATTTTTTAGGCGGAAAATGCAAACGTTTGCTTATAGGTTTACCCTTTTAAACAAGCGGTGAGATTAGCCGTTTTTTCTAATACTATATAGCTATTGCACAAAGTTGTTTTTTATTCGCTTGTAGGGACACGCTGCGTGTGTCCGGATTTCAACCTATTGGAATAATTTGATTTTTATAAACGACACACACAGTGTGTCCCTACATTCCGTTAAAATGTCTATTTTGTGCATTTGCTACATAATACCGTTTTTTCACAAAACTCGGCTAATCTCACCGCTTGCATAAGGGCTAATGCCCGCTTAACACTTTTGCCGGCTCGAGTTTCGCCGCTCGGACGGCAGGATAAAGGCTGGCGAGCAGGCTAAGCACCAGCGTGGCAAGCAGCACCCATACAATGTCCAGCCAATGAATTTCACTTGGCAGAAAATCAATAAAATAGATACCGTCAGAGAGTAGTTTCACCTCAAAAAAGCGTTCAACCCCTTGAATGATGGCAGTTAAATTAAGTGCGGTCAGTACCCCCAGCACAATGCCGCATACAGCCCCTTTCATTCCGGAAATCAAGCCGTACCAAAGGAAAATATGCCGAATAAAGCGATTATTCGCCCCAAGGGTTCGTTGAATGGCAATATCGCCCTGCTTATCTTTCACCGCCATTACAAGTGTTGAAATAATATTAAAGCAGGCAACGCCGATGACCAGCACCATTGCGATATACATTACCGTGCGGATCAACTGAATATCGTTGTACATATAGCCAAACTTTTCGATCCATTTTTGTAGGTAAAGAGGCTGTGGGTAATCCGCTAATGCCTGAAACGTCAGTTGATTGATTTCCAACGGTTTTTTAACCGCCATTTCAATCCCCGACACCTGATCCGGCTGATATTCAAGCAGTTCTTGCGCCGTTTGCAACGGCAATAAGGCGTAGCTGTGATCGAGCTGACCGTCCAAACGCAAAATACCGCTCACTGTTTGCGTAAAACGCAATGGCTGAGTTAAATTGCCGTCATCACTCGGCTGTGGCAGCAGTAAGGTAACATCATCGCCGACCTCAATTTCCAACGCCCGTGCAATACCTGCCCCCAAAATCAGCCCGCCTTGTTGTTGAAACTGCTGCCATTGGCTCGCTTCAATAAATTGATTGAGCCGACTGACCTGCATCTGTTTACTCGGCTCAATCCCTTTGACTTGGGCAATTTTGAGCTTAGCGCCGTTTTCAATCAGCGCAGTAAAGCTGACAAACGGCGAACTTGCCACAATATCTGGGTTATCGGCAAGGCGCTGCGCTAACTCGGTATAGTGTGAAATCGGCTGCGGCTCGCCATTGTCATAACTCAATAACTCGGCGTGCGGCACAACGGAGAGTACCCGCTGGTTCAGCTCCCGCTCAAAGCCGTTCATTGCACTTAAACCGATAATTAGCACCGCAACGCCAAGGGCAATACCGACACTGGAAAACAGTGAAATCAGCGACACCAAGCGGTTTTTTTGCTGACTGCGTTGATAACGCCAGCTAATAAAAAAGGGAGTATTCATTAAACGCCCTCACGCAATACGCCGTCTTGCATCAGTAGGCAGCGGTTAAGTTTATTGGCTAAATTAAGATCGTGAGTTACCAACAAAAACGCAATCTGTTGCTCTTGGTTAAGCTGACTAATCAGCTCAAAAATGCTTTCAGTGGTCTTTTGATCGAGATTACCGGTCGGCTCATCCGCCAACACTAATGCCGGCTGATTAACCAGCGCCCGAGCAATCGCCACCCGCTGCCGCTCGCCGCCCGATAGGGCTGACGGGCGGTGTGCAATACGATGAGATAATCCGACCGCTTGCAACATTTTTTCCGCCCGATCTTTTGCTTCGGTTTTGTTCTGCCTGCCAATCAGCATCGGCATCATCACATTTTCTAAGGCACTGAAATCCGCCATTAAATGATGAAATTGATAAACAAAGCCCAAATGCTGATTTCGCAATTTTGCCAACGCATTGCTGCTTAATTGTTGCAGCGACTGCCCTTGGATAAACACTTCGCCGCTAGAAGGTTGATCTAAACCGCCAAGGGTATGTAACAAGGTGCTTTTTCCCGAACCGGAGCTGCCGACAATCGCCGCCAGCTCACCACAGTTCATTGAAAAAGAAACATTTTTTAGAATTTGAGTGGCGTTCTCGCCCTCTTGATAAGATTTGCTGAGATTCACACAGCGGAGCAATTCGGTTTTGGTCATAATCGGCCTCAAAAAAGGTTATCGTGCTATTTTGCAAAAATAACCCTTTCGGATCAAATTACTTTTAAATTTTGTGAAGTAAATCACTTTTTTGCAAGACAAAACCGCGCGATTCCTTTAGTATATAGCCGTTTTTTCACATTAAATCTCAACTTTTTAGAGGATATTAAAATGGCAAAAATCGTTAAAGTGATTGGTCGTGAGATCATCGACTCTCGTGGTAACCCAACCGTCGAAGCGGAAGTTCACCTTGAAGGCGGCTTTGTCGGCTTGGCGGCTGCACCGTCCGGCGCATCAACCGGTTCTCGTGAAGCGTTAGAATTGCGTGACGGCGATAAAGCCCGTTTCTTAGGTAAAGGCGTATTAAAAGCCGTTGCTGCGGTGAACAACGACATTGCACAAGCTATCTTAGGCAAAGATGCGTCTAACCAAGCAGAAATCGACCAAATTATGATCGACTTAGACGGCACGGATAACAAATCAAAATTCGGTGCAAATGCCATCTTAGCCGTCTCTTTAGCGAATGCCAAAGCGGCAGCGGCATCAAAAGGTTTACCGCTTTATGCACACATTGCCGAACTCAACGGCACACTGGGCGTGTACTCTATGCCGTTACCGATGATGAACATCATCAACGGCGGCGAGCACGCAGATAACAACGTGGATATTCAAGAATTTATGATCCAACCGGTTGGTGCAAAAACCTTAAAAGAAGCGCTACGCATTGGTGCAGAAGTATTCCACAACCTTGCAAAAGTATTAAAAGCGAAAGGTTTAAATACCGCGGTAGGTGATGAAGGCGGCTTCGCACCAAACCTTGCCTCTAATGCCGATGCGTTAGCCTGCATTAAAGAAGCAGTTGAAAAAGCAGGCTATGTGCTAGGTAAAGACGTAACCTTAGCAATGGACTGTGCTTCTTCCGAGTTCTACAATAAAGAAACCGGTCAATACGAAATGAAAGGCGAAGGCAAAACCTTTACCTCACAGGAATTTACCCACTACTTAGAAGGGTTATGCAAAGAGTATCCGATCGTGTCTATCGAAGACGGTCAAGACGAGTCTGACTGGGAAGGCTTTGCTTACCAAACTAAAGTGTTAGGCGATAAAGTACAATTAGTCGGCGACGACTTATTTGTTACCAACACCAAAATCTTAAAAGAAGGGATTGAGAAAGGCATTGCCAACTCTATCTTAATCAAGTTCAACCAAATCGGTTCATTAACTGAAACCTTAGCGGCAATCAAAATGGCGAAAGATGCCGGCTACACTGCTGTCATTTCACACCGTTCAGGCGAAACCGAAGATGCGACTATCGCTGATTTAGCAGTAGGTACGGCAGCAGGTCAAATCAAAACCGGTTCAATGAGCCGTTCAGACCGTGTTGCAAAATACAACCAACTTATCCGCATTGAAGAAGCATTAGGCGATAAAGCACCGTTCAACGGCTTAAAAGAAGTGAAAGGTCAAGCATAATCGTTTACCGATTAAATCAAGCCACCAACTTTGGTGGCTTTTTTGCACGACAAAAAGGACATACAATGCTATATTCCGTAATTGATGATCATCTCCATATTGGCAGCCCTTACCGCACCGGCGCACACTCCACGCAGCACGAACATCTGGTGGTAATGTTTGAAGATGACGGCGAAACGGGCTTCTTTTATGCAATGGATCTGCACCAAACCACCCAACCGGTAGTTGACAGCCTATTTGTCTATCGGGTCAGCGACATTGAACAGCACACCCTAAAAGAACCCCGCCGCTTACAAATTTGCTGGTCGGAAGACGGCTATACCGCCTTTTTAATGATCAACGAATACCCACACGCCGTCTTCGATTTCAGAGCGTTTATCGGCTATAACCGCACCAAGCTCCCCGACATCGAATTAGGCAGTATGTGGCAACATAAAGAAACGACTCCCGCCCTTGTTGAACAGTGGTTTAGGGGATAATACGCATTACAAGCGGTCAGTTGAGAAATATTTTTGCAAATTTCCCATCGGAACACACCGCTTGTTTATTTCTTTTTTTGAAGAAATGCACGCATTAGGGTAAAATCCAAACTTATTTTATCATTCATAAGACAAGCCAATGACAGCGCAACTTTCTCTCGATCATATTTCAGCACTTGCCGATAAGGATATGCAAGCGGTCAATACTGAAATTCTCGCCCAACTTAATTCCGATGTGGTTCTGATAAACCAGCTCGGGCATTATATTATTAGCGGCGGCGGCAAGCGCATTCGCCCTTTAATTGCAGTGTTGGTGGCGCGAGCGTTGGGTTATGAGGGCAATCAGCATATCACTTGCGCAGCCTTTATTGAATTTGTCCATACGGCGACCCTTTTACACGATGATGTGGTGGACGAGTCGGCAATGCGCCGTGGCAAAGAAACCGCCAATGCCCGTTTTGGGAATGCGGCAAGTGTGCTGGTCGGCGATTTTATTTATACCCGAGCCTTCCAAATGATGACGAGTGTCGATTCCCTTGATGTGCTGAAAGTGATGTCGGCAGCAACAAATGTGATCGCTGAGGGCGAAGTGCAGCAGCTAATGAATGTGAACGATCCCGATACGACCGAAGAAAACTATATGGGCGTAATTTACAGTAAAACCGCTCGCTTGTTTGAGGCGGCAACCCATTGCGCCGCCTTAGTTGCCGAGGCTAATCCGGCTCAAATTGCGGCGTTGCAGGATTACGGTCGTTATCTCGGTACGGCATTTCAGTTAATTGACGATATTTTGGATTACAGTGCCAATGCGCAAAAATTAGGCAAAAATATTGGGGACGATTTGGCGGAAGGCAAGCCGACCCTGCCGCTTTTACACGCAATGCGTAACGGTAATCCGCAACAGGCTGCCTTAATCCGTGAAGCAATTGAGCAAGGCGGCAAACGGGAAGCGTTACCGGCAATTTTGGCGATTATGGCGGAGCATCGTTCCCTTGATTATGCGATGCAGCGAGCCAGACAAGAGGCACAAAAAGCAGTCAATGCGCTCGCGATTTTACCGCAGAGCGAATATAAATCCGCACTGGAAGCCTTAGCCTATTTGTCGGTGGATCGCAGCTACTAATTTTGTTCACAAAAACAGGGGGGTGTATGAAAATAGGCGTTGTACTGACTCTTATCAGCTTCGCAATACCGGTGTTGGCACAAACGGCTAAACCGGAAAAATTAGCGCTCACCCAGCATCAACTCAAGCAAAAAAGCAGCGATAATCCGAGGCAGATTTACGAGCCTAATGTCAGCAATAAGGTAGGCGGTCGTCCGCTTTATATCAGCGATAGTCAAGGTAATATTACCCCCTATCAACTTGCGACGGCGGGCGACAAGCATATCTATCGGCATCCGGATAATAAAGCAATCGCTTCCGCGCAGTCTGAACAACAACGTTTTAAAATGACCTATCATTCCGATACGCAGCATTTGGAAACGATGAAATGCCATAAACAAGGCTTTAACCGTGAGCATTGTGAATACACGCCGAAGGGCAGCCGATTTAACCAGCTTCGGGACTAATGGTTCCGATATTTTATAAACAGAGTGATTACCACCATTTATGACAACCAAAAATCCTATCAAGAAAACCCGTAAGGGCAAAGATCCGAACGCCCCTTTTGTACGGGAAAAACTGACACTCCCAAACGGGCATAATAAATTATTGCTACACTCGTGCTGTGCGCCGTGTTCGGGCGAAGTGATGGAAGCGATCCACGCCTCCGGCATTGACTTTACGATTTATTTCTACAACCCGAATATCCACCCACTCAAAGAGTATTTAATCCGCAAGGAAGAGAATATCCGCTTTGCTGAAAAATGGGGCATTCCGTTTATTGACGCTGATTACGACCGCCAAAACTGGTTTGACCGTGCCAAAGGTATGGAAGACGAGCCGGAGCGGGGCATTCGCTGTACAATGTGCTTTGATATGCGTTTTGAAAAGGCGGCGCAATATGCCCACGAAAACGGCTTTCCAGTCTTCACCAGTTGCCTCGGTATTTCCCGTTGGAAAGATATGAACCAAATCAATGGCTGTGGACATCGGGCTGCGGAAAAATACGATGATGTCGTCTATTGGGATTACAACTGGCGCAAAGGCGGCGGCTCGCAACGAATGATTGAAATCAGCAAGCGTGAACGTTTTTATCAGCAGGAGTACTGCGGTTGCGTCTATTCCTTGCGGGACACTAACCGCTGGCGTGAAGCAAACGGTCGCCAAAAAATTGAAATCGGCAAACTCTATTATTCCGCCGATTAACAAGCGGTGAGATATGGCATAATTTTTGCAAACATAACTTGAGGAAACGAAAATGGACTTTTGGCAAGGCTTCATCATTATTACCAGTATTCATATTTTAGCGGCAATTTCGCCGGGGCCGGATTTTATCTATGTGTCCCAGCAAACACTTAGTCGTGGGCGAACGGCGGGGCTAATTTGCGCACTGGGCGTTGGCTTAGGATTCGGCATACATATTTTATATTCCGTGCTTGGTTTAGCGGCAGTGATTGCTTCTGCGGCTTGGCTACTGACCGCAATTAAAATTGTCGGTGGGGCTTATTTAATTTACCTTGGCTATCAAGGCTTAAAAGCAAAAGCGAAAAAAGATGTAGTGGAAATCAGCGCACAGCAGGTTGAGCCGGAATCTTCGCTCAAAACCTTATGGAAAGGCTTTCTTTGCAACTTGCTTAATCCCAAAGCCCCTGTTTATCTCGTTTCTGTGTTTACGGTGGTACTTTCACCGGAGATGCCGATGTGGCAGCTCAGTATTTACGGCGTATGGATGATGCTTTTACTGTTTTTATGGTTTGCAACGGTAGCATTTTTGCTTTCCATTCCATCTGTCAACAGCCGATTTCAGAAAGCTGGACATTGGATCGACCGTATTTTAGGTGGTCTAATGGTCGGATTGGGGATTAAAGTGATTTCGAGTTAAGCTAGCTGCCTAGCTAAAATAAGAACAAGCGGTTAAATTTCAATCGATTTTAACAAATAAAGAGGAATACAATAATGACACAATTTGCAATGGTTTTTCCGGGGCAAGGTTCTCAAGCAATCGGAATGTTGGCAGATTTAGCACCGCTCTACCCTGTGGTTAAACAGACGTTCCAACAAGCCAGCGAGGTGCTGGGCTACGATTTATGGGATTTAGTCCAAAACGGCACGGCGGAAGCCTTAGGGCAAACGGAACGCACACAACCGGCATTATTGGCGGCATCGGTTGCGTTGTTCCGCATTTGGCAACAAAAATTCCCTGCGCAACAACCGTCCGTAATGGCGGGGCATAGTTTAGGCGAATATTCCGCCTTGGTTTGTGCCGGCGTGTTGGATTTTCAGCAGGCGATCAAATTGGTCGAACTGCGTGGGCAGCTGATGCAACAAGCCATGCCGGCGGGAACAGGAGCAATGTATGCGATTATCGGCTTGGATAATCAGCCGATTATTGATGCCTGTGCGAACGCAGCAGCGGAAACGGGCGAAGTGGTGTCGGCAGTAAACTTCAACTCACCGGGGCAAGTGGTGATTGCCGGTACAAAAACCGCAGCGGAACGTGCAGCGGCATTGTGTAAAGAAGCCGGGGCGAAACGAGCATTGCCGCTGGCGGTGAGCGTGCCGTCCCACTGTGCGTTGATGAAACCGGCGGCAGAAAAACTTGCTGCCGTGTTGCAAAAAATCAGCCTCAACCCACCGCTTGTCAATGTGATCAACAATGTTGACGTAGCGGTTGAGAAGGATCTGGAAGCGATCCGTGATGCGTTGGTGCGTCAGCTTTACAGCCCAGTTCGCTGGACGGAAACAGTGGAAAAAATGGCTGAACAAGGTATCACAATGTTATATGAAATCGGGCCGAATAAAGTGCTGACGGGCTTAACCAAACGCATTGTGGCAGATTTATCCGCTCAAGCGGTCAATGATGTGCCGTCCTTTGAAGCCGTTTCATTCTAATTCAAAATTAAGGAGAAAAAATGCAAAAAATCGCACTGGTTACGGGTGCAACCCGTGGCATTGGTAAAGCTATCGCACAAGAGTTGGTTGAGAAAGGCGTTTTTGTGATCGGAACAGCCACTTCAGAAAAGGGTGCAGAAGCAATCAGCGCTTATTTAGGCGAACACGGTAAGGGATTAGTGTTGAACGTTACTGATGCCGATTCCATTGATGCCACCCTTGCCCAAATCAAAGCGGAAGCGGGTGAAATTGATATTTTGGTGAACAATGCCGGCATTACCCGTGATAATTTGTTAATGCGAATGAAAGATGAGGAGTGGTTCGACATTATGCAAACCAACCTCACGTCCGTTTACCGTCTATCCAAAGCAATGCTGCGCTCAATGATGAAAAAACGCTTCGGGCGGATCATCACTATCGGGTCGGTGGTCGGTTCAATGGGTAATCCGGGGCAGACTAACTATTGTGCGGCAAAAGCAGGGTTAATCGGTTTTTCCAAATCGTTGGCAAAAGAAGTGGCGTCCCGCGGCATTACGGTAAACGTGGTCGCACCGGGCTTTATTGCAACGGATATGACCGATGAATTATCGGACGAACAAAAACAAGCGATTTTAAGCCAAATTCCGGCGGGGCAGTTAGGGCAGCCGAAAGACATTGCCAAAGCAGTTGCATTCTTAGCTTCTGACGATGCCGCTTATATTAACGGCGAAACCTTGCACGTCAATGGCGGTTTATATATGCAATAATCTCAACAAAAGTTTGTTGGCGACCGAATTTTACTCGTGTAAAATTCGGTTTTTTCTTTCTCGGTTTTTTGCCAAATCGTATCATTTGGCTATTGACGATTTTTTAATGGATAGTGTTCTTCTCTTAGAAGAATAAATGTTTAACTTACCTTTAGGAATGTGTATGAATAAAAATACGCTTGTTATCGGCTTTATGCTCTTTGCCATCTTTTTTGGCGCAGGTAACCTGATTTTCCCACCGAAGCTCGGCTTGGAAAGCGGGTTGGATTTTTGGTCTTCCATCAGCGGTTTTGTGATTACCGGTGTCGGTTTGCCGCTATTGGGTATTATTGTCAGTGCCTTTTATGAAGGCGGCTATAAAGCCGTGCTGAACAAAGTTCACCCACTGTTTTCCCTGTTATTTTTAATGGCGATTTACTTGGCGATCGGCCCATTCTTCGCTATTCCCCGCACCGCCGCCACTTCCTATGAATTTGCGGTATTACCCTTTGTGAGTGAAGGCAGCTCAACCTACCTGTTTGTTTTCACCGTGATTTACTTCGCCATTGCGCTTTGGTTGAGCCTTAACCCGTCTAAAATGGTCGAACGTATCGGGGCGATCTTAACACCTGCCTTACTACTTTCTATCTTCGCCTTGATTATTGTGTCCGTTTTCGCTTACGCCAACAATACGCCGTTAGCGGTTGATAAAGATAGCAGCGAAGCGTTGTTCGGCGGAATGGTCGAAGGGTATCAAACAATGGACGCTCTCGCTTCCGTTGCCTTTGCCGTTATTGTTCTCTCGGCAATCAAAGCGAAAGGCGTTTCCGGCAAAGCAATGATCAGCCAAACCATTATGGCGGGTTTAATTGCTTCCGTGGCACTCGGCATTATCTACATCGCATTAGGCTGGATCGGTAACCACATTGCCATCGACCAAAGCACCTTAACCCAACTTGCCACAGAAGGTAAAAACATCGGCGCATTTATTTTAAACAAAGCGGCGTCTGATAATTTCGGCATTTTCGGCAGTGCATTGCTCGGTTTAATTGTAACGCTGGCGTGTTTAACCACCACGATCGGTTTGATCGTGTCCGTGTCTGAATATTTTTACGAAGTATTCCCGAAAATCAGCTATAAAATTTATGCAATTTTATTTACCTTAATCGGTTTTATCATTGCGAACCAAGGCTTAAATGTAGTAATCAGCAAATCCGTGCCGGTACTGCTCGTGCTTTACCCAATCACAATGACGGTGATTTTATTACTGTTAGTGAATATTTTCGTCAAAATCCCGCTGCTTGCCCAACGTATTTCCCTCGGCTTAGTCACGATTACCTCCATTTTATCTGTTGCAGGGGTAGAATTTATCAGCCAACTACCGCTGAAAAACTACTCAATGGAATGGCTACTACCGGCAGTCATCGGTTGTGTTGCAGGTTATCTGCTTAACCCTGTGATTGGCGAAAAAGCCTAATCGCCAAGCGGTCGGTTATCTCTCACGTTTTGCAAAAAAAGCAAGTAAACCGACCGCTTACCGTTTAATTTAAGGATTTAAAATGCCGGAATTACCCGAAGTTGAAACCAGCCTGAGAGGGATTGAACCCTATCTGCACGGCGAAACGATCAAACAGATTATCTCCCGCACGGAACGACTGCGCTGGGCGATTTCACCGCAACTGGCGCAAATGCAAGGGGCAAAAATCCAGCGTCTTTCACGTCGTGCCAAATACCTGATTATTCACACCGACCGAGGCGATATTCTCGTTCATCTTGGAATGTCCGGCTCGCTCGGTATTCTGTCCGAGCAACAGCCGAAAGCTATCGGCAAACACGATCACGTGGATTTAATCACTGAAAGCGGCACGATTTTACGTTATAACGACCCACGCAAATTCGGTGCGTGGCTATGGGTAGAAAAGGCAGAAAATGCCGAATTGCTGGCAAAATTAGGCCCTGAACCGCTCTCTGATGCTTTTACAAGCGGTTACTTATACGAGAAAAGCCGCAAAAAAACCGTCGCAGTGAAAAATTTCATTATGAATAATGAGGTGGTGGTGGGCGTGGGCAATATCTACGCCTGTGAATCACTGTTTATGGCGGGTATTCACCCCGACATCGCCGCCCAAAATTTAAGCCAAACCCAATGCGAAAAATTAACTGACGTAATCAAATCGGTATTGCGTAAGGCGATCATTCAAGGCGGCACAACCCTCAAGGATTTTATTCAACCGGACGGCAAACCCGGCTACTTTGCTCAAGTTCTGCAAGTGTACGGCCGCAAAGGCGAAGAGTGCAACGACTGCGGCAATATTATCCAAGCGAAAGTTATCGCCCAACGCAACAGCTACTTCTGCCCGCATTGCCAGCCGTTACCGAAATGATTTTTTATTGATGAAAATGAACATTTGGCAATCTCGCTCGCTGATTACCTGGCTACTCGCGCCGTTTTCGTTGCTGTTTTGGTTGGTTAGCCAACTTCGGCGGCAACTTTATCGTAAAAAAATCCTGCCAACCTACCGTTCACCTATGCCGGTGCTGGTGGTCGGTAATCTTTCTGTCGGTGGAAACGGCAAAACGCCGGTGGTGGTGTGGCTGGTGGAACAATTACAGCAACGCGGGCTGAAAGTCGGCGTGATTTCACGGGGCTATGGCGGGGAAAATCGTGCATTTCCCCAATTAGTGAGAGCGGACAGTTCACCGCAGCAAATGGGCGATGAGCCGGTGTTGATCGCCCAGCGTACCCAAGCTCCCGTGGCAATTTCTCCCGACCGCCGACAAAGTATTGAATTACTGTTAAGCCGATATGACTTGGACATCATCATCACCGATGACGGCTTGCAACATTATCGTTTAGAGCGAGATATCGAATGGGTGGTGGTGGACGGCGAACGCCGCTTCGGCAACGGTTTTGTGCTACCCGCCGGTAGTTTGCGTGAGCTGCCGGGCCGTTTGGCGTCTGTACAAGCGGTGATTTGCAACGGCAAATCTGCAAAAGCCGGAGAACATCAAATGACCCTTACCCCAAGCTATGCCATCAATCTTAAAACGGGTGAAAAACGCACCCTTACAGCCTTTCAACACACATCTTGTGTGGCAATGGCAGGCATCGGCTATCCGCCTCGTTTTTTTACGATGTTAAGTCATTTAGGTATTTCGCTGCAAACCTGTCACGCCTTTGCCGATCATCAAGCCTATCTGCCCGAACAGCTTTCTGCATTGGCAACAAGCGCAATACCGCTATTGATGACGGAAAAAGATGCGGTAAAATGCCAAGCATTTGCGGAAGATCATTGGTGGTATGTGCCGGTTTCTGCCGCATTTAGCCCTGAATCGACCGCTTGTCTGATTGATCCGATTTTAACGTTAGTGAGAACACGAAATGAACGAAAAACTGCTTGATACCTTGGCTTGCCCGATTTCCCATCAAAAATTAGAGTGGGATAAAGCCAATAATCGCCTGATAAGCCCTGCCGCTCAAGTTGCCTATCCGATTGAAAACGGCATTCCGGTATTGTTGCCGGAAAAAGCGGAAGCACTATAAACAATGAGGGACGCCAATGCGTCCCTCTTGTGTTCTACGGCAGATTATCTTGCACGGAAAATAATGCGACCTTTGCTTAAATCGTACGGGGTCATTTCAACGGTTACTTTATCACCGGTTAAAATGCGAATGTAGTTTTTACGCATTTTTCCTGAAATGTGAGCGGTTACAACGTGTCCGTTTTCTAATTCGACACGGAACATTGTGTTCGGTAAGGTTTCTAAAATTGTACCTTGCATTTCAATGCAATCTTCTTTAGCCATTTATTCCTCTTTGTCTGATGAATGTCATTTATTACAGCCGTTTTCGGCAAAACGGGCGATATTATACTCTCACACGGGCGAATTTCAATCATTTACGGCGAAAAGCGCGTCGGCGAGAGTGAAAACGTCGGCTTGGCGGGCGATTTTCCGTTGAAACCGCTTTTAACGGTAAATGTGCAGCCAAATGCGATTTGCGTTTAAACAGGTAAAAGCAACTGACAAACAGACCGCCGGCTAAAAATAAGATAATCAACTCACCGTAGAGCAGGTGAAATAATTCATTGACTTTACTTTGCGTGGTTTGTCCGTATTGCATATCGAAGGTAACCCGCAAAAAGCCGACCAAATTTTGCTGGGCGAAAATCGGCTCGACTATTTGCTGGGTGGACTGATTAGGGCTATCGAATGTGGCTTGTGGCACAAACGGGCGGGCATTTTCGCTTTGGGCAATCAACTGACCGTTTGCCGAGTAGAGATTGGCATCAATCACAAAATCTTCTTTGGCAAAGGTGTCTAAGGCTTCCGTCAATTCATCATTCTTGGCTTTTCTCACCAGCAATAACGAAAATAATTTGGCTTGCTGACGAACCAGTAAATGCGAAAGGTTAGAGACTTGGTTAATGCCGGCGAGTTGCGAGCTGAGTTTAAATTGCCCGATGCCGTTTAAGATCAGCCCGACAATTGCCACGCAGACCACCAAAATCACCGCCATTAAACCGCTTTTTATCGCTTTTTCACGCGTTATATACATAAATGTCCTCTCTTTTAGGCGATAAATTTTAGCCTGTAAATGCGTTGGAGTATAGCCCCGCTTTTTTGGCGACAATCTAGACAGTCGCAGATTATTTTTTTATTATGCGTGCTTTGATTTTTTAACCGATAACGACTATGCCTCAGCCTTTTTTTATCTACGCTAAAACCTTATCCGATGACCAAATTCACGCCTTTGCCACTCAAATTGAGCGGGCTTGTTTAGGCACAATCGCCTATTTGGATTATCGTCTTGCCTTTTTTGAAGGCGAACTGACCGCTTGCATTCGCCAAGCCGCCCACGCCATTGCCGCTGATGTGAGTGAATTAGCCATTACCCCGCAATTAGACCAAGCGGGATTGCTGGTAATGGATATGGATTCCACCGCTATTAAAATTGAATGTATTGATGAGATCGCCAAACTCGCCGGCACAGGTGAGTTGGTGTCCGCTATTACCGCCAGTGCAATGCGTGGCGAGTTGGATTTTGAGCAAAGCCTGCGTAAACGGGTCAGTACCCTTGAGAATGCCCCCGCCGCTATTTTGCAGCAAGTGCGGGCAGCACTACCGTTAATGGATGGCTTTGAACAACTGGTTGCGACGCTCAAACAACACGGTTGGAAAGTGGCGATTGCCTCCGGCGGTTTTGATTATTTTGCCGATTATTTGAAAGAAAAATACGGTTTAGATGCCGCAGTCGCCAATCAGTTGGAGATCCAAGACGGCAAACTCACCGGTGCAGTGCTGGGCAAAGTGGTTGATGCGCAATATAAAGCTGACACCTTACAAGCCTTAGCCGCCGAGTTCGGCATTGCGCCAACACAGTGGGTGGCAGTGGGAGACGGCGCAAACGATTTGCCGATGCTCAAAACGGCACGTTTAGGCGTGGCACTGCACGCTAAACCGGCGGTGCAGGCACAAGCCAACACAGTGGTTAATTTCGGTGATCTCACCGCTTTACTGGTACTACTGAATGCGGCAGCACTTTTTCAGGCGATGAAAAGCACGGCACTTGATAATTAGGTATTCCTACCCCGCTATCATACCTAATTGATTTTTTCAGGGATGATTTAGTCCCAAGCCTTTTAGGAATAATAACGGTTAATATGATTTTTAAATTGGAGCAAATTGATGTTAAGTTCTCAACAATTTCAAACCTTATTTGATGCAACCCTCAGCCGCTATTGCGAAGCACGTTTTTTAACCCCTTCGCAGCTATCGGATACCCAATGGTATCAATTCCTCGCCACCCTTTCTCACCAAACGGTTTTGCAACATTTTCCCGCTAACGCCCAGCTTGCGAATACCCGCAAGGTCAATTATTTATCAATGGAATTTTTGATCGGGCGTTTATTGGGCAATAATTTGTTGAGCCTAGGTTTATATGATGAAACCAATCAACAATTAGCCAAATACGGTAAAAATTTGGTCGATATTTTAGAACAAGAGCGTGATCCGTCATTGGGTAACGGCGGGTTAGGACGTCTGGCCGCCTGCTATTTAGACTCAATGGCAAGCCTCTCCCAACCGGCGATTGGCTACGGTTTACACTATCAATACGGCTTATTCAAGCAAGCCTTTGGTGATGAAGGTCAGCAACTGGAATCCGGCGACGGCTGGGAGCGTGATTTTTATCCGCAACAATATCATCGGGCAGATTTCCGCCAAACAGTCGGCTTCGGCGGTAAAGTGAGTCTTATCAGCGGCGATAAATATGCGTGGCAGCCGGAATGGAGAATCTTCGGTGAAGCCTTTGATTTGCCGGTGGTCGGCTACAAAGGCGTGCAACAACCGCTCCGCTTATGGCAGGGTTACAGCGAATCCGCCTTTGATTTGGCAACATTTAATGACGGCGACTACCTTGATGCCGAAAGCCGTGTGGTTGATGCCGCCAAGCTCACCAAAGTATTGTACCCGAACGACAATCACGCCGAAGGTAAAGCCTTACGCCTAATACAGCAGTATTTCCACTGTGCCTGCTCGGTGGCGGATATTCTGAAAAATCATCTAGCGCAAGGCAGAACCCTTGAGCAACTGCCTGAATTTGAGGTAATTCAGCTCAACGACACTCACCCAGCGATTGCGATTCCGGAATTACTCCGCCTGTTACTCGACCAATACGATCTCAGTTGGGAACAAGCGTGGGCAATTGCAAGCAAAACCTTTGCTTACACCAACCACACCTTATTGCCGGAAGCCTTAGAGCAGTGGGATCAAAAATTACTCACCCAACTATTACCACGTCATATTTTAATCATCGAACGGATTAACGATCAACTGCGTCAGCAAGTAGAAGCGGCGTTCGACGAAGCGGAATTTGATGCGGCGTGGCAAGAAACCGCTGTCTTGTTCGATCAACGTGTGCGTATGGCAAACTTATGTGTGGTCGGCTCGTTTGCGGTAAACGGCGTGGCGCAAATTCACTCGGATTTAGTCGTCAGCGATCTCTTCCCTGCCTATGCCCGCTTATTTGAAGGACGCTTCCACAATGTTACCAACGGCATTACCCCTCGCCGTTGGATTCGCCAAGCCAACCCGAAATTAAGCGCCTTATTGGATCAACATATTCAAGGCGACTGGACGCAGGATCTCTCGCTTCTCAACCAAATTGAACCGCTTGCAAAAAATCCAGCATTTCAGACCGCTTACCGTGCGATCAAACAGCAAAATAAACAGGCATTGGCGGCGGAAATCGAGCAAACCCTCGGCTTAAAGGTGAACTGTGAGGCGATTTTTGATGTGCAGATCAAACGTTTCCACGAATATAAACGTCAGCATCTCAATTTGCTCAATATTATTGCAACTTACCAATCGCTCAAAGCGAACCCGCAGCAAGATTTCGTGCCACGTGTGTTTATCTTTGCCGGCAAAGCCGCACCGGGCTATTTTATGGCGAAGCAAATTATCCAAGCCATCAACGGCGTGGCGAACGTGATTAACCAAGATCCGGATATGCAGGGCAAATTGCAAGTGGCATTCCTGCCGGATTATCGTGTTAGTTTGGCGGAAAAAATTATTCCGGCGGCAGATGTTTCCGAGCAAATTTCCCTTGCCGGTAAAGAAGCGTCCGGCACAGGCAATATGAAATTAGCGTTAAACGGGGCGATTACCCTCGGTACGCTAGACGGTGCAAACGTAGAAATTGCCGAATTTGCCGGTAACGAAAATGTGGTAATCTTCGGGCATACGGTGGACTCCGTGCGGGAATTACGGGAGCAAGGCTATGTTTCCAAAACCTACTATGAGCAAGATGCGGTATTAAAACAGGCTATTGATGCCTTGGCAGACGGTACCTTCTCAAACGGCGATACCGAACGTTTTGAAGCACTGGTAAACGATATGCTTAACCACGATTACTTCTGTGTGCTTGCCGATTTCGCCAGCTACCGTGAGGCGCAGGACATCGTTGCAAAACGTTATCAAGATCAGACCGCTTGGGTGGAATCCACCATTCTGAATACTGCCCGTTTAGGCACATTCAGCTCTGACCGTTCAATCCGTGATTACCAAACCCGTATTTGGAAAAAATAATCCGAGGATTGACTATGAAAAGGGGCACTAATGCGTCCCTTTTTAGTCAGTGATACCCCATCATTCTTAACAGACTTCTGGTATATTCAATCGCTTCGGCACGGTTAGATACCCCGATCTTTTGGTAAATATTCCGAATATGTGTTTTGATTGTTGTCATCGCCACGAATAATTCTTGGCAGATCTGCTCGTTGCTGTAACCGGAATAGATTAACCCAAGAACCTGCCATTCCCGTTGTGTAAGCGGGCTGATTTTCAGCATTTCCGGAATGTGCGGATTTTTCAATAAATTTGCGACAAATTCTTCATCAAAATGGGCGGTTTTGTGGCGGTTGTGTTGGTTAATGCTGCGTAAAATAAATTGCGCTTTGTGAACCGTCAGTTCTTCCAACACATTCAGCTGTAATAATTGGCGGATCTGCTGGGCGATTAAATCGCCCTCAATCACGAAAGCACTGATAAAATTGGTTTGGCGGCTGAGATTGAGGGCTTGGATCAGATCCCGCTGTGCTAAATCCGGGCGGTTTTGCAACGTATAAACCCGATTGCGTAAAATCAGCGCGCGTTGGCTATCGCTCACCAAATTAAACACGCCGCTGGTACGCAGTAAGCTATTCAGAATTTTTAACGCTTGATCGTAATCTTGCTGTAACAAATAGCAGCGGGCGATATTCCGCCATTGGCGTTGCGTAAAATGATTATGCTCTTGCGCCGGAAAATTGGCTTGTGCCAACCAGCTTTCCGACTGTTCGGTCTGATTACACATTTGCCAGTAAATCAGTTGAACTTCGTCCACAGCGGTAACCCAATCCTTATGGGGTGAACAACGGGAGAGCAGCTGGCAGCACTGTTCAATCAACCGCTCGGCATTGTTGAGATCGCCTTTCGTGAGCGAGATTTTTGCCAATAGAGTCAAACATTGAATATGTTCTTCTTCGTTCTCCAACACCTCAATCCCCGCATTTGCCATTGCTTCGGCTTGATCAAGATGATGCCACTCCCATAAAATTTGCCCTTTGAGACGTAACAGAAATTCATTCATCGGAATTTGATGAAATTCGGTAGTTTGTTGGGTGGTTTCTTTCAACAGATCGTAGGCGGATTGCCAAAAACCTTGGGCGGACAGGATCTCCGATTGTTGTAGTTTCGACCAAAGCCAGTGGTGATAGGCACGGCGACCGGTCGCCATTTTCTCCACTTGCTGCATTAGGGCAAGGGCTTCTTTCAAATAGCCTCGACAGTGCTGCGCCTCGCCGATAACGGAGGTCGCCACAATTTGAGCGTAACCAAATTCGGACGATAAATTACTCAATGCTTGGCTGGCAATCAGATAGGCTTGTTCCTCATTACCCGCATTGATTTCCACCTGTGCCCGCAGCGCATCAAAACGCCCTTGTAGGCTGGCGGTAAGCGGTGCTTTCGGCTGACATTTTTGCAAAATGCCGGACACCTCTTGATGCCGATGCTGACTTTGAGCTAACCACGCTTTCAGCAATACCAGATTTTCATCTTGCCAAAGTTGCTCGGTTGGCAAGCGGTTGAGGCAGTCCTCCAGTAATTTGAGCTGCCCCTGATGAAACAACGCCCAGCCGTGCTGCTGCAAAATTTGGTAGAGTGTGTCGGGGTCATCAAGTATTTGGGCGTGATAAAGGGCTTCGGAGCTGTAACCGAGTTTTAGCCACATCAGCGCGGCGGTTCGATGGAGCGATTGCCATTCGTTCGGCAGTTCTACCCGACAACTTTGGGCGAGATAAGACGCTAAAATAGGGTGAAATTTCCACCAAACTTCCCCGTTATCATTGTTGATACGGGTGAGAAACAAGCCGAGTTTTTCAAGCTCGTCCAAGGTTTTAATGCCGTTTTCGTCTTGAGTGAGGGCAACGATCAGCTTTTCGTTCATTGAACGCAAAATGGCGCAACGCTGCATAAAGCGCTTCATTGTCGGATCGACATAGTAAAACACTTCTTCGTTCAAATAATCGGCAATATGCTGCTGGTTTAATTTGTACAGTAATTTTTCGGGGAAATGGACTAATTCCGCATTTTGTTTGAGGGCAAACACCATCAGTTGCAACGCTGTCGCCCAGCCCTCCACCCGCTCGCACAGGGTAAAAATCTCACTATCCGTTAAGGCAGTATTCAGCTTCAACTCAAAGAATTGACGGGCTTCCGTGGGGCTGAATGCCAGTTGGTGTACATCAATTTCCAAGACTTTTTCCCGAATCCGCAAATTCGTAATACTCAGCGGCGGGGTTAAGCGGGAGATTAAAATCAGGCTCATCGTATCGGGCTGATGTTTGAGCCAAAAACGCAATGCATCGTGAATTTCACTGTTTTCAATCAAGTGATAATCATCAAGGATCACATAAAACGGCTGAGACACTTCGGCAAGCTGCACCAATAACTGCCCGAAATAATCGATCAGGTTATTCTGATAGTTAATACCTTGCAAAGAAATATCGGTAATACTGGCAAGGGCGGCGGCAAAATAGTGGGAAAATTGCTCGGCTTTATTGTCGCTTTCGTCCAATGCAAACCACACAACCGATTGATTTTGTTTGAGTAATTGCGTTTTCCATTGTGAAACCAACGTGGTTTTGCCATAGCCTGCCGGTGCGGTTACCAACGTCAGCGGATAGGATTTTGCTACCGATAAACGAGCTAAAAGTTCACTACGTTCAACGCTCTGTTCAATTTTGTGCATTGGGGCGGATTTACCGGCGATTAGCTTGGTCGGAATCAATTTTGTGGTTTGCATTGCGATCCTTTGTTATTTTTATGAAGCGCTTTAGAGGGAGTCTATTCTAGCAAAATTTCACTCGAAATAGAGGGCGCGAGATCAACAAGCGGTCGGTTTTAGTAAAATGTTTGATCCGATATTACCGTTGCACAACATTACATTTTGATGATGGGTAAGGACATCTTTGTCGTGTCCCGAAATTTAAGGAAAATGTACGCCATCATTTTGCAAAAAATATCACAATAACGCACCGCTTGTCCTTTACACCTTGAAAAAATAAAAAGTCCCCCCATTTTATTTCGCACTATTTTCAACAGAGTGGCTAAGATGACACATCACAATCCCGATAATGACGGGGTACGCTTAGACAAATGGCTGTGGACAGCACGCTTTTATAAAACCCGTAGTATCGCTAAAGCAATGATTGAAGGCGGCAAAGTCCATTATAACGGGCAACGGGCGAAAACCAGCAAGCTGGTGGAAATCGGGGCATTGATTAAACTTCGCCAAGGCAATGAGGAAAAAGAAGTGGCAGTGCTGGCGTTAAGCGATCAACGTCGTGGCGCACCAGAGGCACAACGGCTTTATCGAGAGACCGAGCAGAGCCTCGAAACACGGGAGAAACTTGCCTTTGCCCGCAAAGCAAATGCCCTGTCAATGCCGCATCCGGATCGGCGACCCAATAAAAAGGAACGCCGTGATCTGATCAAATTTAAACATATCAACTCGGATACACTATGACTTATACACAAGACAACGACAAACTTTACCGTTTTTTATTTCAAAACCGTGCGGTTAGGGGCGAATGGGTACGTTTAAACAGCACGTTTACGGAAACCCTTAATACGCATCAATACCCGAAAGCCGTCCAAAATTTACTCGGTGAAATGTTAGTAGCAACCAGTTTGCTGACGGCAACCTTGAAATTTGAAGGGACGATCACCGTCCAAATTCAAGGGGACTGTGCATTAAAATTGGCAGTGGTTAATGGCAATCAGCATCAACAACTGCGGGCATTAGCACGGGTAGAAGGTGAGATTGCCGATAACGCCACATTAACGGAGATGATCGGTAACGGGGTATTGGTGATTTCCATTATTCCGGAAAAAGGCGAACGCTATCAAGGGGTAATCAGCCTCGATAAGCCGACCGTCAGCGAATGTTTGGAGGCGTATTTCGCCCGTTCCGAACAGTTAGCGACACAACTGGTGATTAGAGTCGGCGAGTTTGACGGTAAAGCCGTTGCTGGCGGAACGCTCTTACAAATTGTGCCGGACGGCACAGGCACGCCGCAGGATTTTGAACATTTAGCCACGCTGGCTTCAACAATTAAAGACGAGGAATTATTTGGTTTAACCGCCGAAGGATTGCTCTATCGTTTATTCCACGAGGAAACCGTGGAAGTGTATCCGCCACAGGCTACCGAATTTAAGTGCGGCTGCTCACGGGAACGTTCCGGCGCAGCAATTATGCTTCTACCTGAAGAGGAAATTAGCGAAATGTTGGCGGAAAAACAAGGCGTGATTGATATGCAATGTGAATGCTGCGGCACGCAATATTTCTTTGATAAAAATGCGATTGATGAACTGAAAGCACAGGCTTAACCTTCTAATATAAAAAGGGTTGGCATACGCCAACCTTTTTTATCGCTAATAATCCAATTCGTGTTTGTAAAGTTGATAGTCGGCTTTAAGCGCTTCGATTAGCTCGACAAAATCTTCAGGCAACGGCGCGTGCCATTCCATTAGTTCATTCGTGATCGGGTGATGCAGCCTTAACATTGCAGCGTGCAACGCTTGGCGTTTGAAATTTCTCAATACGTCTAAAAATTCCGCACTTGCGCCTTTGGGCGGGCGAGGTCGTCCACCGTAGAGTTGATCGCCCAGTAACGGGTGGGCAATATGTGCCATATGCACCCGAATTTGATGGGTTCTGCCGGTTTCAAGGCGTAAACGTAACCGAGTATAGTTACGGAAACGCTCCATAATGCGATAGTGAGTAACCGCCGGTTTGCCCATCGGGTGAACCGCCATTGCCGTCCGTTTAGTCGGGTGGCGTGACATCGGCTCGTCCACCTTGCCCCCTTGGGTCATAATACCGCTCGCCACCGCTTCATACTCGCGGGTAATTTCCCGCTTTTGCAGTGCCGTTACCAAGTGAGTTTGTGCCGGCACAGTTTTTGCTACGACCATTAAACCGGTGGTGTCCTTATCCAGCCGATGCACAATCCCCGCTCTCGGTACTTCGGCAATTTGCGGGTAATGATGTAACAAGGCATTTAAAACCGTGCCGTCCAGATTGCCCGCACCGGGGTGAACCACCAACTCTTTCGGTTTGTTGATCACTAAAATATCATCGTCTTCATACACAATATTGAGCGGGATCGCTTGCGGCTCAAAGCGGATCTCTTCTTCCAGCTCGGCTTGAATTTCAATTTGCTCTCCCCCAAAGACTTTTTCTCTCGCTTTATTGACGATCGCTCCGTTT
Organism: Muribacter muris; assembly: GCF_004569585.1. Taxonomy (NCBI): domain Bacteria; kingdom Pseudomonadati; phylum Pseudomonadota; class Gammaproteobacteria; order Pasteurellales; family Pasteurellaceae; genus Muribacter; species Muribacter muris. The sequence goes on from NZ_SPPA01000007.1 coordinate 47,605, forward strand.
ACTTTGACCCGATCGTCTTCAATCCACACTTTTAAACGGGAGCGGGAGTAGTCGGGAAAGAGCTGCGCTAAAGCCTGATCCAGCCTTGCGCCTAATAAATCTGCACTGACCTCGGCAGATAAGATAATTTGCTGCGACATTGATAATAAAATTCCAAATTCTGATTTGCTTATTGAGTGTTGTCCTATAAAATAGTGCCGTTTTTCCGTCTGAACTTTACGAAAGACGGCAAGTCAAACGGCATTGTACATTAAACTTTTCCCGCAAGCACTTTTTATAGGTAGAAATCATTATGCGTAAATTCAGCTCTTTTGTTTCCATTATTCTTGCCGGTCTGGTAATGGCAGGTTGTTCAAATTCAAACAAGAACGAATTTGACGGTGTACCGGCTCAGGATCTTTACAACAAAGGTCAAACCTACTTACAAGATGGCGATTATAACAATGCTATCCGCCACTTAGAAGCGGTCGATTTACGAGCACACGGCGGGGCTTACGGGGAGCAAACCCAGCTCAGCATTATCTACGCGCAATACAAAGTCGGCGAATATTATAAAGCACTGGATGCGGCGGAACGTTTTGCCCGCAGTTATCCTAACAGCGCCAGTATGGATTATGTGTACTATCTCGCCGGTTTAAGCAATGCCCGTTTAGGCGATAACTGGATTCAGGATTTCTTCGGCGTAAACCGCTCTTCCCGCTCTATTGAAAATATCCGCAATGCCTACGGCAATTTCCAAATGATCGTGAAACAATATCCGAACAGCCAATATGCGCAAGATGCTCAACGCTGGATGGCATATTTGCTTAACCGTTTAGCCGAACACGAGTTAAAAATTGCACAATACTATATGAAACGGGATGCTTATGTGGCGGTGGCAAACCGAGTGGAAGAAATGATGCGTTTTTATCCGGACAGCAAACCGACGGCGGATGCACTCCCTCTATTGCAAAAATCCTTTGAAGCAATGGGCATTAATGACTCTGCTCAAAAGGTGGCAGCGTTAATCGAAGCGAATAAGGCGAAAACCTTTCCGGATACCACCAAGCCGGAATACGCCGCCCAATTCTAACAAGCGGTCGTTTTCAAACGAAAATATGCAAAAATCTCAAGGGGCGGCTTCGCCCCTTTCCCATTTTAACCTGAGTAGAACCAATGAAAATTTTAGGTATTGAAACCTCCTGCGATGAAACGGGAGTGGCAATTTACGATGACGAAAAAGGGCTGATCGCCAATCAACTTTATAGCCAAATTGAGATGCACGCCGATTACGGCGGCGTTGTACCGGAGCTTGCCTCACGGGATCATATCCGCAAAACGCTCCCGCTGATTCAGGCGGCATTAAAAGAGGCAAATCTCACCGCTTGCGAGATTGATGGCGTGGCTTATACGGCAGGGCCGGGGCTGGTCGGGGCATTATTAGTCGGTTCAACCATTGCCCGCTCGCTCGCTTATGCGTGGCGAGTGCCGGCGTTGGGCGTACATCATATGGAAGGGCATCTGCTCGCCCCAATGCTAGAAGAAAGCGCCCCTGGCTTTCCGTTTGTCGCCCTGTTGGTATCCGGCGGACATACCCAGTTAGTCGATGTTAAAAATGTTGGTGAATATGCACTTTTGGGCGAATCCATTGATGATGCCGCCGGCGAAGCCTTCGACAAAACCGCCAAACTGCTCGGTTTAGATTACCCCGGCGGTGCAGCCTTAGCAAAATTAGCCGAAAAAGGTACGCCAAATCGTTTCCAGTTCCCTCGTCCAATGACGGACAGACCGGGGTTGGATTTTAGCTTTTCCGGCTTAAAAACCTTTGCCGCCAATACCATTCACACCCATTTAGACGCACAAGGCAAACTGGACGAACAAACCTGCTGCGATATTGCCCACGCCTTTCAGCAGGCGGTGATTGACACACTGATCATTAAAGTTCGCCGAGCCTTACAACAAACAGGGCGTAAACGGTTGGTGATTGCCGGCGGCGTGAGCGCTAACCAGCAATTACGCCGTGATCTTGCCGATACAATGGCACAACTGGGCGGCGAAGTGTTCTACCCCCGCCCCGCTTTCTGCACCGATAACGGTGCAATGATTGCCTATGCCGGCTATCTGCGTTTAAAACACGGCGAACAAACGGATTTAGCCGTGAGTGTCAAACCCCGCTGGGCGATGACCGAGCTGGCAAAACTTACCTAACCCAAACAAGCGGTCGGTTATGCCGATTTTATTGCAAATATTCAATGGTGCAAAAACTCAAAACGGACGCGGTTGCGTCCGTTTTTTAATCGGTTAATGTAGCTTCATTGACGGGCGGATAAAGCGGTTAATGCGTCCGACCAACAAAATCAAGCCCGTTTTAAAGCAACCGTGCAACGCCATTTGGTGCATACGGTAGAGGGAAAGGTAAGCAAGGCGGGCGATTTTGCCCTCAATAAACATTGATCCTTGGGTTAAATTCCCCATTAGGCTGCCGATAGTGCCGAAACGGGAGAACGAGACCAACGATCCTTTATCGTTGAATACAAAGGTTTTAAGCGGTTTATATTCCAGTTGCGCCACAATGTTTTTACCGCATACCGTTGCCATTTGATGCGCCGCCTGCGCCCGTGGCGGAACAGGTTTGCCGTCCGCTTGCAATAAAAAGGCGCAATCGCCGATCACATACACATCGTCATCGCCAACCGCTTGCAGCGTATCTCTAACGGCAATTTGGTTTAAGCGATTGATCTCAAAGCCGAATTGTTGCGTAATTTCCGGCGCTTTCACACCCGCTGCCCAAACCATTAAATCCGCTTCAATTTTATCGCCCGCTTTTGTGATCAGCCCGTCTGCCTGCGCTTCCGTTACCGCAGTATTGAGCAGCACATTCACCCCCAACTCTTTCAACTCTTTTAAAGCTGATGCCGATACCCGCTCCGGCAGAGCAGGCAGCAATCTTTCGCCTGCTTCTAGCAAGGTAACTTTCAGGCTGGTATTATCCAACTTACCAAAGCCGTAAGAGTTGAGGTGCTTCACCGTGTTATAAAGTTCGGCGGACAACTCAATGCCCGTTGCGCCACCACCGACAACCGCAATATGCACTTCTTTGTCGTTATTATTAGAAAATTTGAGAAACAGCTCCATCATTCTCTGATGAAAACGCTTTGCCTGCTCCGAGCTATCCAAGAAAATACAGTGCTCCGCCACCCCCGGTGTGCCGAAATCGTTTGAACGGCTACCAATCGCCAACACTAATTTATCGTAATGTAGTGTGCGTTGCGCTACCAATAACTCATTGTTTTCATTGTAAATCGGTGCAAGAGTGATGTATTTTTCCGCCTTATTGACACTGGTGAGCGTACCTTGCTGAAATTGGAAAGCGTGATTTTTGGCGTGTGCCCGATAGCTCAACGCATCTGTCCCGTCATCTAACGCCCCCGTTGCCACTTCATGCAGCAGCGGCTTCCATAAATGGCTGATATTTTTATCCACCAGCACAACGTTCGCTTTCTGCTTTTTGCCCAATTTATTGCCTAAATAAGTGGCAAGTTCTAACCCGCCGGCACCGCCGCCGACCACAATAATGGTTTCCATCAGGATCTCCGAGTAAATGAAAATGATGTGAAATTTTAATGGCTTGCGTGTTAAAGTCTAGCGATTTTTTCGGGGATTTTTAATAAAAAAACGGCTAATCAAAATAAGTTTTGCACAGGCTGATGTTGTCAAGTCAAAAAACCGTGAAAAAACTAAATTTTTTTGAAGTTGATCTCTAGTCAAAATGTAACTAATTGATTTTAAATAATAAGTTATTTTGTGGTCGATTAAGTGTAGTTGAGCCAAAGCCTATGAAATATCAAGGATTAAGGCATTTTGAAAAAAGTAATCCACAACGTTATCCACAGGCAGTGTGGATAGAAAATCCCTTAATTTTTGACTGATTTTATGAACAGTAACGGCGGGCGGTGGCACAGATCTTTAAACTCGGCGTGCCAATTCGGTTGATCCGCCAACATCGGTTCTTCCACTTGCACAATACGAAAACCGGCTTGAATAAGCTGATTTAGGATCGTTGCCATTGTACGATGATAGGTCTGAAAAGATTGCCGAAACCAATTTCGTTCCCGCAGCCCTTCTTCACGATAATGATTAAGCCGATACGCCGTCTGTTGCTTGTGAGCATCTTTCTCCCAACGATCACCCATACGGTGAGCGGTAACAATCGGGTGCTCTTGAGAAAAAATTAACTCACCTTTCGGTTTTAATTTAGCGTGAATGTGCCGTAGCAGTGCAGAGAAATCTTCAACATAATGGAATGCAAAGGAACTGGTGATCAGGTCGAAATCCGTTTCCTCAATCTCGGCAAGCCGCTCCATCGGTAAACAGTAGAATCGGCAAGCGGTCTGATCCACCCCGTTTTTTGCAAGATCCTGCTGCGCCTGCATCAGCATAGCTGAAGATAGATCCAGCCCGACCAACTGCACCGCCCCGCATTGCCAATAATGCAGCAAATGCCCGCCTGCCCCGCAACCGAGATCTAGCACCCGCTTTCCTCTCAATTCTGGGAGCAGAGAAAACATTGTCGGCTTCTCGACCACTTCGTTCAAACTGATCGGATTTTCCCGCAGTTTCAGATAACGCTCGAAAAAAAGCGGGCTGTCGTAAATACTCTGTTTCATTTGCACATTTTCCGCCCAAACCGACCGCTTGTTAGCGGCGGTAAATATCTTGCCCATCCCGACGGGTTTTGAGCAGCCGCAAAATCCAGACATATTGTTCGGGCTGCTTGCTGACAAAGTATTCAATCACTCTATTCATTTCCGCCGCAGATTGCTCCGGTGTGCCGTTAAATTCAATTTGCGGCAGGATTTCGATCTGATAACGTCCTTTTTCCGCATTGTAAATCGGGAACATCGGGATCACGACCGCATTAGCCACCCGCGCCATTTTATTCAAACCGGGCAGGGTTGCTTTTTCTGTTGCAAAAAACGGCGCATACACACTCAATGCTTCGCCGTAGTCCTCATCGGGCAGAAAATAGCCCAGCTCGCCTTTGCGGACATCCGCCAAGAAAGGTTTAATCCCGTTTTGGCGCGCGTGCATTTTACCGCCAAAGCGTTCCCTCACCGCATTCCACAGCCAATCTACCAACGGGTTATGGTGCGGGTGATACATTGAGGTCATCGGCATACCGTAGGTGTGCATCACAATGCCGGAGGCATCAATCGCCCAAGTATGCGGCACAAGCAAAATAACGTTTTTGCCGCTCTCGCAGGCTTGGCGGACAATATCCAGCCCGCTAAATTCGCTGCGTTGCTGAATATGGCGAACGGAACGCAGGGCGATTTCCCCAATACCGAACATTGTTTGCGCAACGGTGATAAACATTTTTTCGATCACCTCCGCCCGCTGCGCTGCCGACCAATCGGGGAAGCAGTAGCGTAAATTAACATCGGCACGGTGATAGGGCTTTTTGCCTTTCAGATATTTTGCCGCAAGTTTGCCGACAAACGCCGCCAGCCGATCCCGCCATTGATACGGCAGGTATGCCAATAAACCTAAGGCAAGCACCCCGAGCCAAACGCCCCAATATTTCGGGTGTAAAAAGGCTTTTTGGAAGCGGTGTTGATAGCCGACACGGTAGGTAAAACGTTCTTCACTCATTATTTCTTTATCCGATGATCAATGATATTTTTGAGCGCCAAAATGATGCCCAAACCGATGAAAGCCCCCGGCGGTAAAATCGCAAGCAAAATGCCGGAATCAAGGTGTAACAGGTCGATTTTCAGGGCTTTCGCCCAATCACCCAGCAGCAAATCCAAGCCGTCAAACAAAGTGCCGTTACCGACAATTTCCCGCAGGCTGCCGAGCAAAACAAGGCTGAAGGTCATTCCCAACCCCATTGCAAAGCCGTCAAAGGCGGAATGAGCCAAACTGTTTTTTGAAGCAAACGCCTCCGCCCGCCCAATCACAATGCAGTTGGTTACAATCAGCGGGATAAAGATCCCCAACGATTGATAAACCGGATAAGCAAACGCATTCATCAGCAACTGAATCGTGGTAACGGCAGTGGCGATAATCATCACATAAATCGGAATCCGAATATCGTGCGGGATCGCCTTGCGAAACAGCGAAACCACCGAATTGGTGATGATCAATACCAGCAAGGTTGCCAGCCCCAATCCTAACGCATTAGTAACATTATTGGACACGGCAAGCAACGGGCATAGCCCCAACAGTTGCACCAATGCGCCGTTGTTTGTCCATAGCCCTTGGCTAAACAATGTTTTCCAGACGGACGGTGCTTTCGGTTGCTCGTCTATTTGCTGAACCGGAATAGATGTCTGTGCCATTTTTCCTCCCAAAAATCAACGGCATACGCCAAATTGTGCCAACCATTCAGGGTGGTGGTTAAGTTGAGTTACCACCCATTTTGCCGTTTGGCGGACATTATTCACCACTGCCCGTGGCGTAATGGTCGCCCCCGTAAATTGATCGAACTGCCCGCCGTCTTTTTTCACTGCCCACTGCGCTTCGCTTTCCACGCTGAAAGTCCGTTGGTTAAAGCTCAAAATCCAATCGGAAATGCGGGTTTCGATTTTATCGCCCAGCCCCGGTGTTTCCTTATGCTCCAAGGTACGCACGCCCAGTACCGTGCCGTCAGGCTGAATACCAATCAGCAGGCGAATATCGCCGGAGTAGCCGTCCGGTGCGGTAGCTTGAATGGCGTAAGCGGTCAGATTCTCCCCTTTTTTTGCCACATAAAGCTGATTTAAAAACGGCGCTTCGGGCAGTGTAATTTGGCGGCAGGTCGCCAAGACATCATTGTCAAAAGAGTGATGCGGGATAACTTCGCCTAATAATTGGCGTTGTTGTGTGGCAATCACATCGTCAATCCGCCCTTTTGTAAGCTGATACACTAAGGTTGAAACAGCACTACAAAGTAGTGCAATCAGCCCCAGTAATAACGCATAACGTGTTGTAATCACGGAGGTTTTCATTCTTTTTCCTTATCGTGTGCCGTATAAACGGGGCTGGGTGTAATGGTCAATCAGCGGCACGCAAATATTTGCCAGTAACACGGCAAACGCTACGCCGTCAGGGTAGTTGCCGTAATAGCGGATTAAATAGACCAATAAGCCGATCAAGCCGCCAAAAATCAGTTTGCCTTTTGGGGTGATGGCGGCGGAAACGGGATCGGTCGCAATAAAAAATGCGCCGAACATCATCGCCCCGCTCAACAGTTGGCTGGCAAGCCCTAAATGACGGGCATTATCCAGCAGTTCCGTCAGCCCGCTTAAGAGGCTGAACATTGCCAGCATTGCAAAGGGAATTTGCCAGTGAATAATTTTCTTATAGATCAACAACAGCCCGCCAACGAGGAAAGCCAAATTCACCTGCCACCAGCCCGTTGCAAAATGTCCGCTGAAAATAACCGCTTGCAATACGCCCTCTAAGCCTTGCTTGGCGATATTGGTTTTGGCACTGTCAAGCGGGGTGGCTTGGCTGATACCATCAATGCTATTCAGTAACTGATGTACCCCGAAACCGTCTGTCGTTACCCCTCGAAAGACTAATGAGAGGCTGTCTGCAAAGGTCGGCGGTTCATTTAAAAGAGAAATCGGCGGCAACCAAGCGGTCATTTCCAGCGGGAAAGAAACCAACAATAACGCATAGCCAATCATCGCCGGATTAAAAATATTCTGCCCCAACCCGCCGTAAACGTGCTTCGCCAGCAATAATGACGTCAGCACGCCAATGCTGATTAACCAATAAGGCGCATAAGGCGGAATAGCAACAGCCAAAATGAAAGCGGTTAATATCCCCGATAAATCGCTTAAATAGAACGTCAATGATTTATGGCGCATCTTCGCCACCGTTAGCTCGATCACTATCGCTAAGCCCAATGCGATTGATACTTGGATCAACACGCCATAGCCGAAAAAATACCCCTGAACGCACAACGCCGGCAGCATTGCCGCAATCACCCATAACATCACGTTCGCCGTTAAACGCTGTGAATGGGTATGCGGGGAACTCATCATCTTAAACATTGCTCTTTCCTAAACTCGCTAAACTCAAATCTTCGGCAAATGCAGGTTAAATCGGATCGTCAGCATACGGATTGCAATCACGGTGCTGACCGTTGCCACATCGATCCAATTACTTTCAAAGCCTGCCTCACGGAATAAAATAAAGATAATGCCGCCAACCAGACTGGCGGTAACATACACTTCCCTTTGCAAAATAATCGGCACTTCGTTACGCAAAATATCCCGAATTAACCCGCCAAAGCAGCCGGTTACGCCACCGAGGGCAATGGAAATCAGCGGGTGTAAGCCAAAATCCAGCCCTTTTTGTACCCCAATAACGGTAAACACACCTAAACCAATCGCATCGAAGATCAGCAAGCCGGTTTTCCAGTAGGCTTTATCGATCGCATTTTTCGCCAATGCTACAATGACGACTGCCACCGAAATCATCGGCACATAAATCGGCTGTTTCATCCAAAAGACCGGCGTACTGCCGATCATCACATCACGCAATGTGCCGCCGCCGACCCCGGTAACAAACGCCAGCACAAACATACCGAAAATATCCATTCGATGTTGGCGGGCGGCAATAGCGCCGGAAATGGCAAATACAACCGTGCCAATCAAATCTTGTATAAACAGAAATGACCAAGGAAATTCAGGAATGAGGCTTGCGATCATTTTCTCTCCGTTCTCAAGTTATGGGTGAATTTGGTTTTACATTCGCCGCTGCGGGATTTTCCTCTATCTCCGGCGATATTGCAGAATTTGGCACAGAACTCACCGCTTGCTGTGCTGCTTTTTTCGCTTTCGCACGGGCAAGGGCGGCGGCAACGGCGGCTTTGCGGGGATCGGCATTTTGCACGCTCGTGTCAGCCGTTACGCTATTTTCTGTAATATCCGCCGCTGCGGGATTTTCCTCTATCTCCGGCGATATTGCAGAATTTGGCACAGAACTCACCGCTTGCCGTGCCGCTTTTTTCGCTTTCGCACGGGCAAGGGCGGCGGCAACGGCGGCTTTGCGGGGATCGGCATTTTGCACGCTCGTGTCAGCCGTTACGCTATTTTCTGTAATATCCGCCGCTGCGGGATTTTCCGCTAACTCCGCCGATATTGCAGAATTTGGCGCAGAACTCACCGCTTGCTGTGCCGCTTTTTTCGCTTTGGCACGGGCAAGGGCGGCGGCAACGGCGGCTTTGCGGGGATCGGCATCTTGCACGCTCGTGTCAGCCGTTACGCTATTTTTCGGCATATCCGCCGCTACGGGATTTTCCGCTATCTCCGCCGATATTGCAGAATTTGGCGCAGAACTCACCGCTTGTTGTGCTGCTTTTTTCGCTTTAGCACGGGCAAGGGCTGCGGCAACGGCAGCTTTGCGGGGATCAGTATTTTGCTCAGTCGTGTCAGCCGTTACGCTATTTTCCGTAATATCCGCCTCTGCGGGATTTTCCGCTATCTCCGCCGATATTGCAGAAACGGCGGCTTTGCGGGGATCGGCATCTTGCACGCTCGTGTCCGCCGTTACGCTATTTTCCGACATATCCGGCGCTGCGGGATTTTCCGCTAACTCCGCCGATGTTGCAGAATTTGGTGCAGAACTCACCGCTTGCTGTGCCGCTTTTTTCGCTTTAGCTCGGGCAAGGGCGGCGGCTACGGCGGCTTTACGGGGATCAGTGTCTTGCACTGTCGTGTCAGACATTACGCTGTTTTTCGGCATATCCGCCGCTGCGGGATTTTCCGCTATCTCCGCCGCTATTGCAGAATTTGGCGCAGAACTCACCGCTTGCTGTGCGGTTTGTTCTGCCTGTTTTGCTAAACGTCTGGCTCGCCGCTGTGCCATTAAATCACGGTTATCCGGTTCGCCGTTTGCATTTGCTACGATTTTCGGCGTTTCGGTTTCGCCGCTGTCAGCTTTTTTCGCTTTCAGGCGGGCAAGGGCGGCTTTGACCGGATCTTCACCTTGGCTGTTTGCCACTTCTTCCCGCCGTTTTTCCGCTGCTTGTTGAATACGGGCGGTGCGGGCTTCTTTTTCTTTGTTGAGCCGTGCTTCACGAGCTTCAAAGCGTTGCTTGGCTTCTTCGGCTTTTTTCGCCTTTTCATCTATTTCAGCCAGTTTGGCTTTTTCTTGGCGGAAATATTGGATCAGCGGGATATAGCTTGGGCAAACGTAGGCACAGACACCGCATTCAATGCAGGCATCAAGGTGATAAGCCTTTGATTTTTCGTGTTCTTCCGCACGGGCGAACCAGTAAAGCTGTTGAGGTAGCAAACCGACCGGACACGCATCGGAGCAACTTGAGCAACGGATACAGTTCCGCTCTGGCTGCGGCGGTGCATACTCGAAATGGTCGGGGGCAATAATGCAGTTAGCGGTTTTGGTTACCGGGGCTTGCAGAGAAGGCAGAATAAAGCCCATCATCGGCCCGCCTAAAAAGACCGGAAAACGCTCGTCCGCTTGGTAATCCACCTGTTCCAAAAGGTGAATAATCGGCGTGCCGAGCCTTGCCCACACATTGCCTTTATTACGGATTTTGTCGCCCGTGAGGGTAACAACCCGCTCAATCAAGGGTTCATCGTCAATTACCGCTCGTTTCACGGCAACCGCAGTGCCGACATTGTGCATTACAATGCCCATTTCAATGCTGCGTTTGCCGTAGGGGATCTCTAGTCCGGTTAAAATTTGGACTAATTGGTCGCTCGCACCGGACGGATATTTGGTTGGAATAACCCGCAGGATAATGTCATTTGCACCTTTCAGCGCTTTTCTGACCGCTTGTATTGCTTTCGGCTTATTATCTTCAATCGCGATCACCACTGCTTCGGGGCGTAGCACATAACGCAAAATGCGGATCCCCTCAATCAGCTCGGCGGCGTGCTCTTGCATTAGCCGATCATCGCAAGTGATGTAAGGCTCACACTCCGCACCGTTGATGATGAGCAGTTGGCAGCGTTTATCGGCATAGTGTAGTTTGCTTGAGGTTGGGAATACCGCACCGCCCAAGCCGGCAATCCCTGCTTGGTAAACTTTTTCGATAATCTGATCGCTTGTCAGATGTAGAAAATCATCAATCGGCTGACGGGCGATCCACTCGTCTTGACCATCCGTTTCGATTACTACGGTTAATTCCGACAAGCCGGACGGGTGGCACGATACATAAGGCTGAATTGCAATCACCGTGCCGGAGGTCGGGCTATGCACAGGGAGCTGGCGATAGTGATCGCCCCGTGTGAGCGGTTGCCCCTTTAGCACTTTCTGCCCTTGGCTGACGATAAGCTCGCCCGCACTACCGGCGTGCTGTACCAGCGGCACATAAAAATATTTCGGTAAATGTAGGGCGCGGATCGGTTTTTGATTTGATTGTTTTTTCATTTCCGGCGGGTGAATACCACCGGGGAACGACCAAGTTCTCCCTTGACGGATACGGTCTAGCACCTCATTTGGATTGCTCACGCGTGCCTCCCTCAATACGTTTATGCTGTAATTCGGTGGTATTGACGATTGGAATGACTAAATTCGGGTCAAATTGCCAATTCCACGTTTGCGGCGTGGGTTTCACTTTGATCATCTCAATGCAGTCTGTCGGGCAAGGGGCAACGCACAGCTCGCAGCCCGTACAAAGATCGGCGATAACCGTGTGCATCGCTTTATTTGTGCCGATGATGGCATCCACAGGGCAAGCCTGAATACATTTGGTGCAGCCGATACACATTGCTTCGTCAATTAAGGCGACTTTGGTTTCCGGCGTTTCGCCCTCCATTTCCGGTACGTCCACGCCCATTAAATCGGCAATTTTGACCACCAGTGGCGGCCCGCCCGGCACGCATTTGGTGATTTGATCGCCATTGGCAATCGCCTCGGCGTAAGGTTTGCAGCCGGGGTAGCCGCACTGACCGCATTGGCTTTGCGGCAGTAACGCATCAATTTGTTCGACAATTGGATCGGCTTCCACTTTTAATTTAATGGAAGAATAGCCCAAAATTGCCCCGAAAATCAGGGCTATCAGGGCGATAATCGCCATAATCAGATAGAGAATTGATTGATCTAACATTAAACTTTGACTAAACCGGTAAAGCCCATAAAGGCGAGGGACATTAAACCTGCGGTGATTAACGCAATAGACGCACCTTGAAAGGCGTGCGGCACATCGGCGGCGACCAAACGCTCACGCAAAGCGGAAAACAGGATCAGTACGAGGGAAAAACCGGCGGCAGCGCCGAAGCCGTACAGTACCGATTCGACCAAATTATTGGCTAAATTCACGTTCAGTAACGCCACGCCCAATACGGCGCAATTGGTGGTAATCAGCGGTAAATAAATGCCGAGTAAACGGTAAAGGGTCGGGCTGGTTTTGTGTACGATCATTTCCGTTAATTGAACGATCACGGCAATCACTAAAATAAATACAAGCGTGCGTAAAAATTGGGCATCTAACGGCATCAGTAAATACCGTTCGACTAAATAGGCTGCCAATGACGCCACCGTCAGCACAAAGGTGGTCGCCAGCCCCATTCCGATAGCGGTTTCCACTTTTTTGGAGACCCCCATAAACGGGCATAACCCTAAAAATTTCACCAGCACAAAATTGTTAATTAACGCCGTGCCGATAATCAATAACAGATATTTCACGCCTTTTCCCACAAAATCATTGCAAAAATGGCGGATATTATCCGTTTTTTCACGCCAATGAACAACACCCTTTGCCAAACATTACGCAGCAAGCGCCTCGATCCGAAGAGAAATGAGCAATTTTTTGGCTTGAATGGCTAAAATTGCGATCTCGTTCACATTTCTGATTAAAATTTAACGTTTTTCTTACAAGTTGATTGTTATCGTTCATCTTTATTGCTAATTTGTCTATACAAATTTCACGCATATGACAGGAGCAAACGATGACAACCTTTACCCGTACCGATCCAAACCGCATTATTTCAGCCCCAACCGGCACACAGTTAAATTGTAAAAGCTGGCTGACGGAAGCACCGTTTAGAATGATTCAAAATAATCTTCACCCAGATGTAGCAGAAAACCCGCAAAGCCTTGTGGTATATGGCGGCATTGGGCGTGCGGCACGCAATTGGGAATGCTACGATCAGATTTTAGCCAGTTTGAAAACCTTAAATGACGATCAGACGCTGATTGTGCAATCGGGCAAGCCTGTTGGGATTTTTCAAACGCACGCAGACGCACCGAGGGTGCTGATTGCCAATTCCAACCTCGTACCACGTTGGGCAACTTGGGAGCATTTCAATCAGCTCGATCAACAAGATCTGTTTATGTACGGGCAGATGACGGCGGGCAGTTGGATCTACATTGGCACACAAGGCATTGTACAGGGGACATACGAAACCTTTACGGAGGCGGGTCGCCAACATTACCAAGGCAGTTGGCAAGGGCGTTGGATTTTAACCGCAGGCTTGGGCGGAATGGGCGGTGCGCAACCGCTGGCGGCAACCTTTGCTGGTGCAGTATCGTTGAATATTGAGTGCCAACAATCCAGTATTGATTTCCGCTTACGCACGGGCTATGTCGATAAACAGGCGAATGATCTGGATCACGCCTATCAGTTAATCAAGGAGCATACCGCTAAAGGCGAGGCGGTATCAATCGCCCTACTGGGCAATGCGGCAGAGATTTTGCCGGAGATCGTCAAGCGGGCGAAAAACGGCGAGATTAAACCGGATTTTGTTACCGACCAAACCTCCGCTCACGATCTGATCCACGGCTATTTGCCAATCGGGTGGACGGTTGAAGCGTGGAAAGCCGCCCAAACCGATCCCGCCAAACACGCCGAGCTAAAAACCGCAGCGGCAAAATCGTGTGCCGTTCACGTTCAAGCGATATTGGATTTACAGGCAATGGGCGTGCCGGCGACCGATTACGGCAATAATATCCGCCAAGTCGCCTTTGATGAAGGGGTGAAAGAGGCGTTTAACTTCCCCGGTTTCGTGCCGGCGTATATCCGCCCGCTATTTTGTCAGGGTAAAGGCCCGTTCCGTTGGGTCGCGCTTTCCGGCGATCCGGAAGATATTTATAAAACCGATCAAAAAATCAAGGAACTGTTTCCTGATAATCACCACGTCCATCGTTGGCTGGATATGGCGCAGGATCGTATTCATTTCCAAGGCTTACCTGCCCGCATTTGCTGGCTAGGCTTAGGCGAACGGGATAAAGCGGGTTTAGCATTTAATGAAATGGTGAAAAACGGTGAATTAAAAGCACCGATTGTGATCGGGCGTGATCATCTGGATACCGGCTCCGTTGCCAGCCCAAATCGTGAAACGGAAAATATGAAAGACGGTACGGACGCGGTGTCCGACTGGGCATTGCTGAACGGAATGCTCAACGTTGCAGGCGGAGCGACTTGGGTTTCGCTACACCACGGCGGCGGTGTGGGTATGGGCTATTCTCAACATTCGGGAATGGTGATTGTAGCAGACGGCACAGAGGCGGCGGCAAAACGGCTGGCTCGTGTGTTGGTCAATGACTGCGGCAGCGGCGTAATGCGCCACGCCGATGCGGGCTACGAGCTTGCCATTCAAACGGCGAAACAGTACGGGCTGAATTTACCGATGATGAAATAACCCGTTATTTTGCATAAATACAGGCTGAACCGACCGCTTGTATTTATGCTAATCCCCTTTTATCGCTATTTCAACACAACAATGATTAAATAAGGAGTTGAAGTATGACCTTTCCTTCAGATACAACATCACCACCGCTAAAGCCCCGTGCGATTGCGTTATTACAAATGGTTGTGTTCAGCACAATCGGCATTTTAATGTTTTTTATTCCGTTTGAATTATCGGGCAAAAACACGATTTTGTTCGACCATATCGCCAGTTATTTAGTCCATCAACAACGAGGAATTGCGCTGTTCCTGCTGGTTTTGCTGATCTTATACGGCGTGTTTAAACCGTTTTTTGATCACAGTTGGCGGAAAAATCTCACCCACAAAATCCTCACGCTCTTTAAAATTATCGGGCTGGTGATTGCCGCACTTTACTTAACGGATAACGCACCGGCACTGCTAATGAGCAAAGATATGCTGCCTTTTCTGTTTGAAAAACTGGCATTACCGGTGGGAATGATTGTGCCGATCGGGGCGTTAATTTTAGCCTTTTTGATTGGCTTTGGTTTATTGGAAATGATGGGCGTACTAATGCAGCCGATTATGCGCCCGATTTGGCGTACGCCGGGCGCATCGGCGATCGATGCGGTCGCCTCGTTTGTCGGCAGCTACTCTGTGGCATTATTGATTACCAATCGGGTCTATTTACAGGGGCAATATTCGGCACGGGAAGCGGTGATTATTGCAACCGGATTTTCAACGGTTTCAACGGCGTTTATGGTGATTATTGCGAAAACCTTAAATCTTATGCCGTTTTGGATGCTCTATTTTTGGTCGGCAATGATTGTAACCTTTGCGGTTACCGCGATTACCGCCCGCCTGCCACCGATTAGCCGCATAGATAATCAAAATAGCCGCCCTGAACAACCTCTTCACTGGACGGCACGTTTTCGGGTGGCAGTTGAAACGGGCATTCACACTGCGCAATCCACAGGCAGTCTTTGGCGGGTATTGTGGCTGAATTTGCGGGACGGTATTGAAATGGCAGCCGCTATTGTGCCTTCCATTCTCGCTATCGGCTTGGTCGGTTTACTCCTTGCCAAATATACGCCGACCTTCGATCTATTAGGGCTAATTCTCTCGCCGTTTACGTGGTTGGCAGGGCTTGCCGAGCCAATGACTGCGGCTAAAGGGATTTCTGCCGGTCTCGCCGAAATGTTTTTACCCGCACTAATGCTGGCAGAAAGCGATACATTGACCCGCTTTGTTGTGGCGATTGTGTCCGTCAGCAGTATTCTCTTTTTCTCGGCGATGATCCCTTGCTTACTGGCAACCCAAATTCCGCTTTCGCTGCCGAAAATGTTGATGATTTGGTTTCAGCGTACCGCCCTTAGCATTGTACTGGCAGGGGCTATCGGGCAACTTGCCGCCGCTTTCGGCTGGCTTTACTAAGGGGGAAATATGTCTGTCAAATACACCGCTTTCGAGCAGGCTGTCTATACCGGTCGCCAAGAACCTTATGAAAATACGCTGGCACAGTATTGGTATCAACATATCCACACTTTCGAGCAGCAACCTATCGCTTTGCTCGGTTTTGCCTGCGATCAGGGGGTAAACCGCAATCAAGGGCGGATCGGGGCGAAATATGCCCCACGCATTATTAAATCAGCCCTCGCTAAATTGCCTATCAGTTGGGCATTACAGCAACGATATGCCGAGCAACTTTCCGCTTTAGTGGGCGATGCAGGGGAAATCCACTGCCAAGATGAGGATCGCATTATCCCTGAACTATTAGAGCAAGCGCAGCACCAATACGCCGATAGCATTGCTGCTATTGTGGCGCAAAATCGACTTGCCATCGGGATTGGCGGCGGACACGAAATAGCATGGGGGAGCTTTTTAGGGCTGCATCAAGGTTTGTCCGCACAGCATTCTGCGCTGAACATCGGCGTGATCAACCTTGATGCCCACCTCGATCTGCGTCAGGATCAATATGCGACTTCCGGCACGCCGTTTCGCCAAATTGCCGAATACCTTGCTACAAGCGGTCAGCTCTTGGCCTATTTTTGCATTGGCGTGAGTGAATTTGCTAATACGGCGGCACTGTTTGAGCGGGCAAAAGCACTGAAAGTAAAAATGCTCTCTGATAACGATTGTTACCGTCTCACTTGGCAGGTAATTGAATCGCAAATTTTAGCCTTTATCGCACCGCTTGATCGCCTCTACCTCACCATTGATCTGGATTGTTTGAACGCAGGTACAATGCCGGCAGTCAGTGCCGTGGCGGCGAAAGGGCTGCCCTTAGATTTTGTCGAACGCTGTATTTCAACCATTATCCAAAGCGGCAAAGTCAGCGTAATCGACATTGCTGAGTACAACCCACACTACGATATTGACGGGCGTGGCGCAAAAGTGGCGGCAAGGCTGCTCGCCTTAATCTCAGAACAGCAACTATTAAACGGAGAATAGCAAATGCACGCAGAGCTTTTAATTACGCATACACATCTTGCCACAATGAATGAAGCATTTGGTTTTGATTTATACCGAAAGGATAGTGAACCTTACGGGCAAATAACAGACGGTGCATTAGCCGTTTCACAAGGTAAAATTATTTGGCTAGGCAAAATGCAAGATCTGCCGCCGATTAAAGCGGAGCAGGTATGGAATGCGAAAGGAAAATGGCTTACCCCTGCTTTGATTGATTGCCATACCCACCTTGTGTATGCCGGCAATCGCAGTAATGAATTTGAAGCACGGCTGACCGGCACAAGCTACGAAACGATCGCTAAACAAGGCGGCGGTATTCTGGCGACAGTCAATGCCACCCGTCAGGCAAGTTTTGACACATTATGCCAGTCGGCAGAAAAACGGCTTAGCGATTTGATAGCGCAAGGGGTGGCAACGGTAGAAATCAAATCGGGCTACGGGCTGGATTTGGCAACGGAGCGGAAAATGCTGAAAGTCGCTCGCCATTTAGCCGATAAGTACGGCATCATGGTAAAAACCACTTATTTAGCAGCACACTCCACCCCGCAAGAGTATCAAGGGCGAGAAGCTGCGTATATCGAGCAAGTTTGCGAGTGGCTAGTGATCTTAGCTCAAGAAGGGCTGATCGATGCCGTTGATGCCTTTTGTGAACATATTGCATTTACCCCTGCGCAAGTCAAACGCCTGTTTGAGCAAGCCAAACAGCTAGGACTGCCGGTTAAATTACACGCCGAGCAGCTTTCCGACTCCGGCGGTGGCGGATTAGTCGCAGAATTTGGCGGCTTATCCGCCGACCATATCGAATATTTAAGCGAAGAAAGTATTACAAAAATGGCACAAGCGGGAACGGTCGGCGTGCTTTTACCCACTGCTTTTTATCTGTTAAGGGAAACACAACACCCGCCGATTGCGGCAATGCGGCAAGCCGGGCTGAAAATGGCGGTTTCGACCGATTGCAACCCCGGCACTTCGCCCTCTACTTCATTGCTACTGGCGATGAATATGGCGTGTACTTTATTTAGGCTCACACCGGAGGAAGCCCTAGCCGGCACAACTTACCACGCCGCTTGCGCATTGGGCATACAAAATCACAAAGGGAAATTAGCCGTCGGTTATGATGCGGATCTCTGCTTGTGGGAGATTGATCGCCCCGCCGATTTGAGTTATCTCATCGGGCAAAATCGGTTGGCAGCCCTTTATATCGGCGGCAAAGCCGTGGCATATCAGCCTCAAAGCTGACCGCTGAATTGGAAACGTTCGCCGGCGTGCCACATATTGACATAAGTTACCACCTGCCCTTGTGAGCAAGTGCTACGGCTTAAACGTAGCACTGCTGAAGGTCTTGATAAATTTAAGGCGGCAGCGACATTGTCGGTAGCTAAGACGGCACTAATGGCGTATTGCCCGCTTTCGAGCGGCACAAGGGCAATTAAATAGTCGCTGGTATTCACCACACTGAAATCCTGCTCTAAAAATGCAGGGACGAAGCGGCTATCCACCCAGCGTTCTTCATATTGTAACGGTTCATTATCTGCGTAATGCACAATCTCAACGGAGAATATCGGCGTGTTTTCCGGCATATTTGGCTTTTCACTGTTCAGAAAAGCGGCTTTTACCGCAGGCGGTAGGGCATTAAAGGGCTGACTGGTAAGTGTCAATACTTCGGCACGGTATTGCCGTTTTGCTTGTTTAATATCTTTGGCAATGTTACGCACTTCAATAAACGTATGGTTGAACTGCTGTTGGGCGACCATTGTTCCCGACCCCTGACGGCGTACCAACACCCGTTCCGCCGTCAGCTCTTTAAGCGCCCGATTGACCGTCATTCGAGACACGCCAAATTCTCGGCTTAACGCCATTTCTGTCGGAATTGTGCTACCCGCTTTCCAACGCCCCTCGTGAATGCGGGATAAAATCGTGTTTTTAATCTGCAAGTAAGCCGGTAGAGGCTTATTGCCGGAAGCCGTTATGTGCATTGTGCCGGAAATCTCAATCATAAAAAGGCTATTATCGGCTTTTTCACCTGAGGCGCAACCGCCTTTCGAGAAAAATCCAATATTATTAGCAGTTGCACAAAGTTGTTTTTTGTTCGCTTGTAGGGACACACTGCGTGTGTCCGGATTTTAACCAATTGAAATAATTTGATTTTTATAAAAGGACACACGCAGTGTGTCCCTACATTCTGTTAAAATGTCTATTTTTGTGCATTTGCTACATAATACGGGAAAAATCGGTAATAAGCGGTCAGATAAGGTGAAAAATCGGCAAAACGGTCTGGCTAATTGCAGCAATTTGTAAACCTTGCACGAATAAGAATAATTCTTATTGACAGCATTTTACGAACCTTTTAGAATTTTGCCGTTTTTATCGACATAATAAAGCCCTATGGAGGAAATCCAATGAAAAAATCCCTTTCAACCCTTGCGTTATCCCTGTCTGCTTTAGCGTCCACTTCTGCCTTTGCCGCTAACGAAGTGAATGTCTATTCTTACCGTCAGCCTTATTTAATTGAGCCGATGCTGAAAGAATTTGAAAAAGAGAGCGGGATTAAGGTGAATGTGATCTTTGCCGATAAAGGTTTGGTTGAGCGTGTGAAGCAAGAAGGCGAGCTAAGCCCGGCAGACGTGCTACTAACGGTGGATATTTCCCGTGTAATGCAAATTGTCAATGACGGCTTAGCCCAACCGTTTAGCACCAAAACATTACAAGAGAATATTCCGGCGCAGTTCCGTGATTCCGAAGGTAAATGGTACGGTTTAACCACACGGGCGCGTGTGATCTACTCTTCCAAAGATCGTGTCGGTAAACTACCGGCGGATTTCGGCTACCTTGATTTAGCCAAACCGGAATACAAAGGCAAAGTTTGCGTACGTTCAGGTAAAAGCGCTTATAACGTATCATTATTTGCTTCAATGATTGAACATTACGGCGAAGCGAAAACGAAAGCGTTCTTGGAAGCCTTAAAAGCAAATCTTGCCCGCAAACCGCAAGGCGGCGACCGTGATCAAGTCAAAGCGATCAAAGAAGGTATCTGCGACTATTCTTTAGGCAACAGCTACTACTACGGTAAGATGCTTGATGACGAAAAACAAAGATCGTGGGCAGAAGCAGCGGTGATTAACTTCCCGGCAGGCAAATACGGCACACACGTTAATATTAGTGGCGTTGCGTTAGCGAAATATGCCCCGAACAAAGCCAATGCGGTGAAATTAGTCGAGTATTTAAGCGGTGAAAATGCGCAAAAATTATATGCGACATTAAACCACGAATATCCGGTTAAAGTCGGCGTTGAACCGTCCGATTTAGTCAAAGGTTGGGGTTCGTTCACAGCGGATACCCTTAAACTTGAAACAATCGCCAAAAACTATGAAAAAGCATTAAAATTGGTTGATGAAGTCAAATTTGATGAATTTTAATCATTAAAGTGCGTTTTAATTGATTGACGAGCTTTAACAAGCGGTGAGATCTTCACTAAAATTTGTTAAAGCTCGTTTTGGCATTTAAAATAAGCCCCTTAATTTATCATTTACAGAAAAATGAACCTCCGTTACCTCCCTTGGAAATTCTCGGCAATTCTAACTGCCCTGTTTATTTTATTGCCGTTACTGGCGATTGGCTATCACGCCCTCAGCGGTGAAATGGATAACCTACGCCATTTATGGCAAACAATGTTGGGTAGTTATGTGATCAACTCGGCATTATTGGTGATTGGTACGGTCGGGCTGGCATTGCTGTTTGCGCTGCCGTCTGCGTGGTTGGTCGCTAATTATCAATTTTGGGGGCAACGCTCACTACAATGGCTATTGTGCCTACCGCTGGCAATGCCCGCTTACCTGATTGCCTATCTTTATACGGATCTGCTTGATTATTCCGGTGCATTTCAGGGATTACTACGGGAAATTTTCGGCTGGCAACGCCCAAGCGACTATTGGTTTCCCCAAATCCGCACCCTGTACGGTGCGTGCTTTGTGCTGGCATTGGTACTTTACCCCTATATTTTCCTGCTGGTAAGAGTGGCATTTTTGGAGCAATCGGAAAATTTACTCCACAGTGCCAAAATAATGGGCGCTTCGCCGAGCCAAATTTTCCGCCGTATTACCTTTCCGATGATCAGACCGGCAATCGCCGTGGGCATCGCTTTAGTCGCAATGGAAACCTTAGGCGATTTCGGTACGGTCGCCTATTTCGCCGTGCCGACATTAACCACGGCAATTTATGACTCGTGGTTGAGTTTTCACGATTTAGGCACAGCGAGCCGCATTGCGATTTTTATGCTGCTGATGATTTTCCTGTTTATATGCTTGGAACAGTACAGCCGCCGCCAACAAAAAAATTATCAGCGGGGCTATGAGAAAAAAACCGCCTTTAAAACCTTATCCCGCTGGCAAACTGTCTTGGCACTGGCGTGGTGCTGGGGGCTTTTGGGGCTGGCATTTTTTATCCCGTTCGGACGGTTGATTTTTTGGGCTTTTCACTATTTCGAGCAATCGTGGAACTTAGATTTCGTCAAATTTGCGTTAAATAGCCTCAAAGTGTCTGCAATTGCAGCGATTTGCACGGTTTCGGTTGCGCTATTGCTCCATTTAGCGCACCGCCTTTCAAAAGAGAGCAAATTTTTTGCCCGAACCACCCGCTTGTCGTTAGGGCTGTCCAGTTTTGGCTACGCCATTCCCGGTACGGTACTGGCAATCGGCTTACTCTCACCGCTTACCTTCGCCGATCACCAGTTACACAGTTTGCTAAAATCAATGGGATTATCGCCGGTAGGACTGATTTTCTCCGGTTCACTGTTCGCCTTAGTGCTGGCTTATACAATTCGCTTTTTGGCAATGGCGATCGGCAGCCTTGATGCGTGCTTGGGGCGTGTTTCACCTTCGTTGGATATGGCAAGTCAAACAATGGGGCAAAGCGGCTTACCGATGTTTAAACGGATACATATCCCATTGATTTATAAAGGGTTAATTACTGCAACCTTGATGGTATTTATTGAGAGTATGAAAGAGCTGAATGCTTCATTATTACTACGCCCTTTCAATTTCGATACTCTCGCTACCTACGTTTTTACCTTTACTTCCGATGAACAATTAGAACGTGCCGCCCTGCCTGCCATTGTGCTGGTGTTGGTCGGGCTGATTCCGGTCATTTGGCTGACACGTTCCCTGATCTCCCAATCACAAAAAGGGCGTTAAAATGACATTATTAGCAATTCAAAATTTAAGTTGCCAATTCGGGCAAAATCACATTTTACAATCATTGGATTTAGAGGTGGGGGAAAACGAAATTGTCTGTTTACTGGGAGCAAGCGGCTGCGGTAAAACCACGCTACTTAAAGCGATTGCCGGCTTACTGCCAACCAGTAGCGGCACAGTAACATTGGCAGGAAAAGCCGTTCACTGCTGCCGTGTAGAAGATCGCAAAATCGGGCTGATTTTTCAGGATTACGCACTCTTTCCGCATTTGAACGTAGCGGATAATATCCAATTCGGCTTAACCAAGCTGGACAAAACCACGCGTCAGGAGATAATGAGCAAAATGCTCAATGTCGTGAAATTAGCCGGCTTTGAAAAACGCTTCCCCCACGAACTTTCCGGCGGGCAGCAGCAGCGGGTGGCCATCGCCAGAGCCTTAGCCTGTAAACCGGAATTACTGCTACTGGACGAGCCGTTTTCGAATATCGACAGCCAAACCCGCTATGCAATGATCCAAGAAATCAAACAGATCTTAAAAAGCCAAAATGTACCGGCGATTTTCGTCACGCACAGTAAAGAGGAAGCCTTTGCGTTTGCGGACAAAATTGCGGTAATGGATCGGGGCAAAATTGTCCAGCTCGGCACACCCACTGCCTTGTATCATAACCCGATCAACCGCTTCGTTGCCGATTTTTTAGGCGGTACAAACTATTTAGACTGCGAAATTTATGCCGATCACAGCCTGCAAAGCCCGATCGGTCGCTATCATCTTTTCCCTGAGATGCACTATGCACCGGGCAAGTATCAATGGCTGCTCCGCCCCGAACAAATCTTGCTTAAACAAGACGAGAACGGGCAAGGTACGGTGGCTGAAAAATTGTTCTTAGGGCAGTATTACCGCTACCAAATTGCAATAAACGGCATCTATCTAACCGCTTACCAACTGGCAGATTTCCCCTTACACGCTAACGTGAGCGTAGGCTTTCAGTGTCGGGAGCTGGTCTTTTTCAACTAAAAAAATCCCGCAAATGCGGGATTTTTTTATTTTATGGCTTGCTCAATCACTCCGCCGCCAAGGCACACTTCCTCTTGGTAGAAAACAGCAGATTGACCGGGCGTAACCGCAATTTGTGGCTCATCGAAAATAACCCTAATAGTGTCATCATCAATCGGTTGGATTTCGCACGCAATATCCGCTTGGCGATAGCGGGTTTTCACCGTACAGCGCAGATTTTGACGAATTGGTTGGCGATCGACCCAATGCAATTGCGCGGCGATTAGCCCTTTTGAGAGCAGGGCGGAATTATCCTGCCCCTGCGCCACGATCAAGACGTTCTGTTCAACATCTTTTTCAACAACATACCACGCATTTTCTGCCGCCCCTTTGACCCCGCCAATGCCTAAGCCCTTGCGTTGCCCCAGAGTATGGTACATCAAACCGTCGTGGCGACCGATAACCTGACCGTCCAACGTCTTAATCTCGCCGGATTGTGCCGGCAAATAGCGGGCTAGGAAATCCTTGAACTTACGCTCGCCGATAAAACAGATACCGGTCGAATCCTTTTTCTTCGCCGTTGCCAGCCCTAAGTCTTCGGCAATCGCCCGTACAATCGGTTTTTCTAATTCACCGACGGGAAACAAACTTTGCGCAACTTGCTGTTTGCTCAACGTATAGAGGAAATAACTTTGATCTTTATTACTATCCAGACCCCGTAATAATTGAGGTTGTTGAGCGTGCGGAGAACAGCGGACATAATGTCCGGTAGCAATATAATCCGCCCCTAAATCTTCCGCAGCATATTCCAAAAAGGCTTTGAATTTAATCTCTTTATTACACAAAATATCCGGATTTGGTGTGCGTCCTGCCTTGTATTCCGCTAAAAAATGTTCGAAAACATTATCCCAATATTCTGCGGCAAAATTGATTTTGTGTAATTTTATCCCTAACTTATCGCAGACTGCCTGAGCATCAGCAAGATCGGCAGCGGCAGTGCAGTAGTCCGTATCGTCATCTTCTTCCCAATTCTTCATAAACAAGCCTTCTACTAGATAGCCTTGTTGCTGAAGAATGAAAGCAGATACGGAAGAGTCCACCCCGCCGGACATTCCGCAAATCACTTTCTTTTTACGGTTTTCGGCAAGTTGTTCTGCGGTTAATTGAGGGAAAATTTTATTGTAAGTTATTGATTTCATTTTTATAACTCTAAAGATTATTTATTTTATTTGCAAACCTATTACATAAACTTTCTATGTCATTTTTACGAGCAAGTATATTTAGCCAATTCTCAGGTATATTCTCAATGCCATATAGAATTCCTGCTAATCCGCCTGTAATGGCAGCAGTCGTATCCGTATCTTCACCTAAATTTACTGCTTTTAAAACAGCTTCTGCATAATTATTTGTGGTCATTAAACACCAAATACTTGCTTCTAAACTGTGAACAACATAACCGCTGCTTTGAATATCTTGTTCTAAACATTGTGTAATATCCTCATTTAACAATCGAGAAAAATGATTAATTTCCTTTTGTTCAATAAATACTGAACGTAAATATTCTGGTATTTCTTTCTGTAATCTTTGATAAATTGATTTTTTATCTTCACCTTGCAATAAATAACGGGCAAATTCCAAATAATAGAAACACGCAATAATAGAGCGAATATGAGCGTGAGTGATACTGGAAACTTGTTGGATAAATTGAAAACGCTCTGCAAGTGGTCGGTTTTGGATAAAAAATAGTAAAGGTAAAATTCTCATTAGTGAACCATTGCCATTATCCCTTTCACTTTTTTGTCCTAATTCACTGGCAGGTATACCCATTGGAACTAGAAATAAAGACTTGCGAGTTGCCATCCCCACATCAAATACTTCGCCATAAGGTGTCCAGTAGCCTTCATTCAGCCAATTAAATGCCACTTGTGCAATGTGATCTAAATTAAAATCATCGCACAATGCTTCAGCCAAACAGAACGTCAGAGAACTGTCATCAGACCAAGTACCTTCCGGTAAATTATATGTTCCATAGCCTAACATCTCCGATACAGGCTTTTCTTTTAAGTGTGAGCGAGGGAGAAATTCTACTGGTACCCCTAAAGCATCACCAACAGCCACGCCGAATAAAGCAGAATAGATTTGTTGTGAAACAATATTCTGTTTATCGCAAATTATTGGTTTCATTAATAAATTCCTATTGTTGATAATATTTGGGGCAGACACGCAAGTCTGCCCCTACAATGAGATAATTGCTAAATAATATCAGATTTTTGCGGTTTCCGTCTTTCTACCACCGTTTTACCGCCGATACCCCAATTTTCCATTGGAATTTCGTCAATCACCACAACGGTAGTTTCAGGGTTTTTATTCAGCACACGGGCAAGTAATGCTGTTACGCCTTGAATTAATTCGGCTTTTTGCTCTGCGGTGGGAGCTTCTGCACCACCGGTAACTTTGATATTGACATAAGGCATTGCATTGCCCTCGCTCATTTTTGTGTTAAGTGATCGCTTGTATCGGGTATAAGATTTTATCCCCTCAAATGACCTAGCTTATTTCACTTCATAAAATTGCGGTGTTTTTGTGAAGCGGGCAACTTCATCGGGGTCGGCTGTTCCGTCTGCGATTTTTGATTTCAAATTATCGCAAGGCTCTTCACAATCGCAAACTTTTTTTATGCCGAGTGCCGAAATACCGCCGCAGCTGCCTTTAATGGTTTTGCCTTTGATGATAAAGCCGATTGACATTGCAAAAATAACGGCGACAAAAAAAGCGAAAGTGAGTAAAAAAATGTCCATTTGGGTGTTCCTAAAGTTGTGAGCAAGCGGCCGGATATTCGCTATTTTTTGCAAAAATAGGGCTAAACGCCACCGCTTGTTAAAAATTAACGTTGTTCGAGTAATGCGGCAAATTTGCTCGACATTTGGGTTTCATAGCCGTTTGCCGTTTTGAGAATCAAGAAGACGGCAAGCTGTTCACGTTCGGCAACGGCAAGGGCTTTTTCCGCACCGAGAGCGAAAAGCCCTGTCGATAAACCGTCCGCCGTCATTGCGCTAGGGTGTAGTACGGTAATTGAAGCAAGGTTATGCTCAATCGGGCGGTGCGTTTTGCCGTCAATAATGTGTGAAAGGCGTTTGCCCTGCTCGTCCTCAAAATAGTTGCGGTAGTTGCCGGAGGTTGCCATTGCCAAATTATTGAGCGGTAACGTAATTTGGCTGCTACTGCCTTGGGCAAATTCCGGTTTTTCAATGGCGATATTCCACGCTTTTCCGAGCAAATTTTGCCCTTTGCCACGGATTTCACCGCCAATTTCTACCAAATAGTGTTCAATGCCTAAATTTTCAAGATGCTCCGCCAATTTATCTACGCCGAAGCCTTTCGCAATGGACGATAAATCCAAATATAGATTGGGTACTTTTTTAGTCAGCGTATTTTGTGCCGTATCTAATGCAAATTTTTCAATCCCGACTGACTGGCTTCGCTCATCAATTTGGGCTTGGGTCGGGACTTTATTTAACCGTTTATCCGGCCCAAATCCCCATAAATTGACCAGTGGTCCAACGGTAACGTCCAACGCCCCCTCGGTTACTTGATTTAAGCGAACCGCCTCCGCAACGACTTTAGCAAAATCTGCGGAAATAACAAAAGGCGTGTCCACCTCTTTCATTTGGTTAAATTGGCTGATCTGCGAATCTTTTTTATAGGTGGACATTTCTTGATTGACAACGTCCAATAAGTGATCGAGCTGCTCTTTAATCAGTTCCGGCTTGGGTAATGTTTTCGTGCCGTTGTCTATATATTTGATATGGTAGGTTGTGCCCATCGTCTTACCTTCAAAGGTGATTTGTTGGGGCTCTTTGTTACAAGCTGCCAAGCCAAACGCAAATAATAGCGTGGCGGTGCGAGCAAATAGTGATTTAAATTTCACAAAAACTCCTTTCATAATGCTAAAAATTGATAATGGGAAATCACCTGAACCAGCCGATTTTCCATTATCAATTAAACAAGCGGTCAGTTTTGCCAAAAAATACGCAAATCCGACCGCTTACAAGCTAGGTCAATTAACCGCCGAAATCATCGAGTAAGATGTTTTCGTCTTCAACCCCTAAATCTTTCAACATTTTGATGACAGAGGCGTTCATAATTGGTGGTCCGCACATATAGTATTCACAGTCTTCCGGTGCTTCGTGATCTTTAAGATAGTTTTCATAAAGCACGTTATGGATAAAGCCGGTATAACCGTCCCAGTTATCGCCCGGTTGCGGATCGGAAAGTGCCACGTGCCACACGAAGTTATCATTTTCAGCTTGTAGGCTGTCAAAGTCTTCGACATAGAACATTTCGCGTTTCGATCTTGCACCGTACCAAAAGCTCATTTTACGTTTTGATTTCAAACGTTTGAGCTGATCGAAAATGTGGGAACGCATCGGCGCCATACCCGCACCACCGCCGATAAAGACCATTTCTGCATCGGTATCTTTGGCAAAGAATTCACCAAACGGCCCGGAAATAGTCACTTTATCACCCGCTTTTAACGACCAAATATAAGAGGACATTTGACCTGGCGGTACATCAGGATTATTTGGCGGTGGCGTTGCGATACGCACGTTCAGCATAATAATGCCTTTCTCTTCCGGATAAGATGCCATTGAGTAAGCACGAATAATTGGTTCATCTACTTTAGACACATAACGCCATAAATTGAACTTGTTCCAGTCTTCGTGGTATTCCTCATCAATTAACGGTTTGTAATCTTCGTATCTCACGGTGTGAGCCGGTGCTTCAATTTGAATATAACCGCCGGCACGGAACGGGACTTCTTCCCCTTCCGGAATCGCCAATTTAAGCTCTTTGATGAACGTGGCTTTGTTATCGTTAGAGATAACAGTACATTGCCATTTTTTCACGCCAAAGATCTCTTCCGGCAACTCAACGTCCATATTGCCTTTTACATTCACTTGGCAAGCAAGACGATAGCCTTCTTTTGCTTCACGTTTGGTGATGTGAGAAAGCTCGGTCGGCAAAATTTCGCCGCCACCGCTTTTCACTTTCACCACGCATTGACCGCAAGAACCGCCGCCGCCGCAAGCAGAAGACACGAAAATACCTTTACTTGCCAATGCACCTAGCAGTTTACCGCCGGCAGGCAGGGTAATTGCTTTGTTCGGATCTTCATTGATTGAGATGGTAATATCGCCTGAATCAACCAGTTTAGATTTCGCCACAAGGATAAATACCGCAAGCACTAATACAAGGGCGGTAAATACCACAATACCGAAAATAAAATTATCCATTCGATACGCTCCTTATAATTGAATGCCTGAGAATGACATAAAGCCAAGTGCCATTAAACCGGCAGTGATAAAGGTAATCCCTAAACCACGCAAGCCCGCAGGGACATCGGAATATTTCATTTTTTCCGTTAAACCGGCAAGGGCAACAATGGCTAACATCCAGCCTGTCCCTGCCCCTACGCCGTAAACCACAGACTCGGCAAAGTTATATTCACGCTGTACCATAAAGGATACACCACCGAAAATCGCACAGTTTACAGTGATAAGCGGTAGGAAGATCCCCAATGCGCTGTAAAGTGCCGGGAAGAATTTATCTAAAATCATCTCTAGCACTTGCACCAATGCGGCAATCACACCGATAAAGGTGATGAAGTTGAGGAAGGTTAAATCAACGCCTTCAATCAATGCACCGTCTTTCAAAATGTGAGTATAAACCAACTGGTTAGCCGGCACGGCAATGCCAAGTACCACGATAACTGCAATACCTAAACCGAAAGCGGTTGAAACTTTCTTTGACACTGCAAGGAACGTACACATTCCGAGGAAGAAAGAAAGTGCCATATTTTCGATAAAGACAGATTTAACGAATAGGCTAATATAATGTTCCATAGACTATTTCTCCACCTGTTCCGGTTTCCAGGTTCTTAAGCCCCAAATGATGAAACCGATAATAAAGAATGCACTTGGTGCGAGTAGGAATAAGCCGTTTGCTTGATACCAACCGCCATCTTGAATCGTTTGGAAAATCGTCATACCAAAGAGTTTGCCCGAACCGATTAACTCACGGAAGAATGCCACCACCACTAAGATAGCCGCATAGCCTAAGCCGTTACCGATACCGTCCACAAAACTCTCAACCGGCGATGATTTCATTGCGAACGCTTCCGCACGCCCCATTACGATACAGTTGGTGATGATAAGACCAACGAATACGGAGAGCTGCTTGGATAAGCCATAAGCGTAAGCACGCAAGATTTGATCCACCAAAATTACCAATGACGCAATAATTGCCATTTGTACGATAATACGGATACTGTTTGGAATATAGTTGCGGATTAACGAGATAAAGAAGCTCGAAAATGCCGTAACAAAACTCACCGCAATCCCCATTACCACTGCGGTTTCAAGTTTGGTTGTTACCGCAAGGGCAGAACAGATCCCCAAAATTTGCAACGCAATCGGGTTATTGTCCACCACCGGCGAAAACAGTAGCTTTTTAAGTTTAGAGTCAGCCATTAGTTTGCCCCCGCTTTAAGTTTTGCAAGATAAGGACCGAAGCCGTTTGCACCGAACCAGTATTTGAATGTACCGTCCACACCGTTTGATGTCAGAGTCGCACCGGATAACGCATCTACGCCGTGATCTTTATCTGCTGATGCACCTTTTCCGATGCGGATTGCCGGTTCGCCCTGTTCGTTCAGTAATTTTTTACCGACAAAGTTGGCTTGCCATCTTGGGTTTTCAATTTCACCGCCTAGCCCCGGTGTTTCACCGTGTTCGTAGTAGGTAATCCCTTTAATCGTATTGCCGTCCGGTTCAACGGAAACGAACCCGTACATTACCGACCATAATCCTGTTCCGTACATTGGTAACACGATTTGATTGACTTGACCTTGTTCATCTTTAACTAAATAAACTTCGGCAAGGTTTGCACGGGTACGTAAGCCGGCTTTATCGGCTTCTGCCGGAATCGCCGTGCTTTGTGCCGGATCTTTAGCCGCATTTTTCGCATCAAAGTTTGCCGGACACTGAACATAGTCGCCGGAATGTAGTTCAACACAACGGGCTTCAATATTTTGGGCAAAAATCTCTTTGATCTGACCGCTTGCTGTATCTGCTTTGAGCAAACCTGCTACGCTTAAAATGTTACGTTGTTTGTCTAACGCTTTTTGTTCATCTTGCGTATCTTTGAGCAGTACCGCAGAACCGGCAACAATGATTGCACAGATTAAACTGAGCAGAACAACGATAGAGATTGTTCCGCCAACGCTATCTTTATTAAACTTAGACATTGCGTACTCTCCTACGTTTGATATTGGCTCGAACCACAATGTGGTCAATCAGTGGGGCGAATAGGTTAGCAAATAAGATCGCTAACATCATACCTTCCGGATATGCCGGATTGACCACACGAATTAACACACACATAAAGCCGATGAGGATACCGTACCACCATTTCCCTTTATTGGTAAAGGAGGCGGAAACCGGATCGGTTGCCATAAAGAACATACCGATAGCAAAGCCGCCAAGCACTAAATGCCAGTGCCAAGGCATTGCAAACATTGGGTTAGTGTCTGAACCGATAACGTTGAATAGGGTCGCCGTTGCCGCCATACCGATCATTACACCGGCAATAATGCGCCAAGAAGCAATACGGGCAAACACAATAATCGCCGCACCGATCAATAAAGCTAGGGTCGATACTTCACCCATTGAACCCGGAATGTTACCTAAAAACGCGTCCATCCAAGTAATTGTTTCGCCGGTCGCAACGTGTTTTAATGCCGCTTCGCCGCCCATACTCCATTGCGAAAGTGCTGTTGCGCCGGAGAAACCGTCCGCAGCTGTCCACACTAAATCGCCGGAAATCTGTGCCGGATAAGCGAAGAATAAAAACGCACGTCCCGCTAATGCCGGGTTCATAAAGTTTTTACCGACACCGCCGAACACTTCTTTCGCAACAACCACCCCAAAACTTGCTGCTAACGCCGCTTGCCACAATGGTAATGTTGGCGGCACGATTAACGCTAATAAGATAGAGGTAACGAAGAAACCTTCATTGATTTCGTGTTTACGTACCATCGCAAACAGCACTTCCCAGAAACCACCGACCGCAAAAATGGTCAAGTAAATCGGTAGGAAGAAAATCGCACCTAATAACATTTTCGCCAATACGGCAGCATCTTGAGATAACACACCAAAGCTATTCGCTAAGGCGAAATGCCAGTCTTTTGCGATGCTCGCAGTCACGTTTTGCGCAAAATCGCCTGCACCTAACGCCATAATAGACTGTGCCCCAACGTTATACATTCCGTAGAACATTGCCGGAAATAACGCGAGCCACACAATCAGCATCATACGTTTTGAATCGATCGCATCACGCACGTGCGCATCTTTTTGGGTAACTGCTCCGGACGTATAAACAATGGAATACACCGCTTCAAACAGGGTGTACCATTTTTCGTACTTTCCGCCTTTTTGGAAAGCCGGTTCCATTTTATGAAAAAGATCTTTTAAAGCCATTTGATTAACCTTCCTTCTCGATCTTATCTAACGCTTGACGCAATAGTGGGCCGTACTCGTTTTTGCCCGGACACACAAAGGTACAAAGCGCCAAATCTTCTTCATCCAACTCTAAGCAACCTAATGCTTGAGCAGAATCGGTATCTCCCGCACAGAGATCACGCAACAATAATGTCGGCAGAATATCTAACGGCATCACACGCTCATACGCACCGATTGGTACCATCGCACGATGACCACCGTTTACTGCGGTTGTAAAGTTAAACAGCTTCTTGCTGAATGCACCCAATACCGTGCGTGTAATGGAGAATTTGTGCGAGTACGGGGCAATCATTCCGAAGAGCTCTTGCTCACGTCCTTCCGCTAATACGGAAACTTGCAACGCATAGCGTCCCAAATAGTCGTGTGCGCCTGTTGCCGTCATACCGCTTAATACCGAGCCGGAAATCACGCGGTTTTCACCGGCATTTAATTCGTTTGCGACCAAGTCAGACAACTTAGCGCCTAAACGGGTACGCACCAAACGCGGTTGTTTCACTTGCGGGCCGGCTAATGCGACAATTCTGTCGGTAAACAACTCACCGGTAGTAAATAATTTGCCGATAGCAATCACATCTTGATAGTTCAAATACCAAACTTGTTTTGTGGCACTGACCGGATCGATAAAGTGAATATGCGTTCCGCTTAATCCCGCAGGGTGTGGGCCATCAAAGGTCGCCACTTTCACATTCGCAACCGCTGTGCCTAGCTGTTCGCTCTTTGGCGATTGGCATAAATGAATGGTTTTCTTACCTTCAAATAAACGACCAAGTACGGTTAAACCGTCCACAAAATCCTGTTTATGCTCGTTTAAAATCACATCAGGATTTGCCGCTAACGGATTGGTATCCATCGCATTGACGAAAATAGAAGACGGTTCGGCGTCTAAGGCTGGCACTTTGCTGAACGGGCGGGTACGGAATGCCGTCCATAATCCCGATGCCACCAAGTTCGCTTTCACTTGCTCGCCGGTTAAAGAGGCAAGTTCAGTGGCAGCATAGCGACTAAAGGTAATTTGCTCATCACCCTCAACTTTAATCACGACTGACTGAAGAACACGTTTTTCACCGCGATTTATCGCCGTGATCACACCGCTTGCAGGGGCAGTGAAGACCACGCCTGCGTTCTTTTTATCTTCAAAAAGAACCTGACCTTTCTTCACCACATCGCCTTCACGCACTTTCATTGAAGGACGCATACCCATATATTCTTCGCCAAGCACAGCAACTTCAGTAACGGCATTGCCGTTATGGATTACTTGCTCAGGATTTCCCGTAATCGGAAGATCTAAGCCTTGTTTAATTGTAATCATATTGTTTGCACTACTTTTTGTTGGGTTAAAAATATGATTGCATACATTGCAATCGCTTCTATTGAGCCGTGGCGACATCAAAGATAAACGTTGAGTTCCCCCACTTACCTTTGCACACCACATTAAGTTCTCAAATTCGGTTTCTTATCTTTTCGGCAAGATAAAATAAATGCGTTATTCTACCCGAAAATAGCCATTTATTGCTAGTTTAACCACATTTTTTTAACATTTATCCTGAATAATTTGAACTAAATCAAATTTTATCTGTTACATTTTCGCCCGTTTTCCGCTTTAAAATCCTTATTTTTATTTACAATCACTCATATTTTTTCACATTTTTGTAAATAATTTACACCCTTATAACTTAAAAAAGCGGAATAGAATTTGATGCTAGTCAAAAAAATTCAATAAGGCTACAATAGCCACAATTTCAATTTGCAAACGGACACACAATGAATATTCAAATTTCAGCGGCGGCACAAGCCCATTTCCGCAAACTGCTCGATCAACAAGAAGAAGGCACAAATATCCGTATTTTCGTGGTAAATCCCGGTACATCAAGCGCCGAGTGCGGCGTTTCTTACTGCCCGCCAAATGCGGTTGAAGAAACGGACACCGAAGTCAAATACACAGAATTTTCCGCCTTTATTGATGATGTCAGCCTGCCGTTTTTAGATGAAGCGGAAATTGATTATGTTACCGATCCAATGGGAGCGCAGCTTACGATGAAAGCACCGAACGCAAAAATGCGTAAAGTAGCGGACGATGCGCCGTTTATTGAGCGACTGGATTATGTTATTCAAACCCAAGTCAATCCGCAACTCGCCAATCACGGCGGACGGGTTACGCTGATTGAGGTTACCGAAGATAAATATGCGATTTTGCAGTTTGGCGGCGGGTGTAACGGTTGCTCTATGGTGGACGTTACCTTGAAAGAGGGGATTGAAAAGCAGCTATTGGCACTCTTCCCCGATGAATTAGTCGGCGTGAAAGATGCGACCGAGCATCAACACGGCGAACATTCATACTACTAATTTTGCCGATATTAGCTCACCGTTGCAAAACGTGGGCTTTGTTCATCGTGTAGGGTACTAAGCAGTGTCCCTACGCTCACATTGGCGTAGCAATTTATACTGACTAGAGAATTGCACATTTTCCCGCTTAACTAACCGCTTAAAAAGACCAAAAAGATAAAAAATCCTATGCGACAAACTGATTACCGAGGGCGTTTTTCCGTTGCACCGATGCTGGATTGGACAACCCGCCATTGCCGTTATTTCCACCGCCAGTTTAGCCGATATGCCCTGCTTTACACCGAAATGATCACCGCACCGGCAATTTTACACGCCAAATATGACCTATTGGCGTACGATCCGGCTGAAAATCCGGTCGCATTGCAACTGGGCGGCAGCGATCCGAACCAATTAGCCGAGTGTGCCAAATTAGTAGAACAGCGTGGTTATGCCGAAATCAATCTTAATGTCGGTTGCCCGTCCGATCGGGTACAAAACGGGATGTTCGGCGCGTGTCTAATGGCAAATGCCGAGCTGGTCGCCCGTTGTGTCGAAGCGATGAAAGAAACGGTAGCAATCCCTGTTACCGTCAAACACCGTATCGGTATTGACGAGCTGGACAGCTATGAGTTTCTGCGCGATTTTATTGAAAAAATACAGCCTTATTGCACTGACTTTATCGTCCACGCCCGCAAAGCGTGGCTGACAGGGTTAAGCCCGAAAGAAAATCGGGAAATTCCGCCTCTTGATTATGAACGGGTTTACCAGCTTAAACGGGATTTTCCGCACTTAAATATCAGCATCAATGGCGGCATAAAAACGATTGAGGAGATCAAACACCATCTGCAATATGTTGATGGCGTAATGGTCGGGCGGGAAGCCTATCAAAACCCAAGCCTATTGGGGCAAATCGACCAAGCATTGTTTGATCCTAATTCGCCCATTATCACGCCAACGCAAGCGATTGAAAAAATGCTACCTTATATTGAGCAACAGCTCGCCGAAGGGGTGTACCTCAACCACATTGCACGCCACCTGCTCGGTGCATTCCAAAATTGCAAAGGTGCAAGGCAGTGGCGGCGGCATTTAAGTGAAAATGCTTGTAAGACAGGTGCCGGCGTTGAAGTGATTGAACAGGCACTGCGGTTTGTCGAAAATTAACCCTAGCCGAAAACGCCCCAACAAGCGGGGCGTTTTGCTGACTTTTTTGCAATTTTATATGGCAAACGCATAAAAAATATTATTGCAGTGTCGCCACATTAACGCCCGTCATCACATCATACAATCTCAAGATGTGGTTAAACGGACACAAGCATTGCCCCAGCCTATAAACAACTATTTAGCTCTGTGCAAACCGTAAGGCTAAACACCGTACTGCTCGCGATAGGCTTTCATCGCAGCTAAATAAGGCGCATATTTAGGCGATTGTTCAATAAATTGCAATAAATCGTCAAAATCAATAATTGAAAACACCTTGCACGCATAATCCCGCTCGACTTCCTGAATTGCCGACAGTTCGCCTTTGCCCTTTTCTTTACGGTTAAGCGCAATCAATACCCCGACTAAATTAGCTTGATTTGCCTGAATAATCGCCATCGACTCACGAATTGCCGTGCCTGCGGTGATCACATCGTCCACTAATAAAATATCGCCTGCCAATGCACTGCCGATTAAATTACCGCCTTCGCCGTGATCCTTCGCTTCCTTACGGTTAAAGCAACAAGGCTTATCCAAATTAAATTGATTGGCAAGCGCAACCGCAACGGTCGTCGCAATCGGAATGCCTTTATACGCCGGCCCGAATAACACATCAAAATTCAGCTCAACAGCCTGAATCGCTTGAGCGTAAAACTCACCGAGCTTAGCTAAATCCCGCCCCGTATTAAACAGACCGGCATTAAAAAAATAAGGGCTAATTCTGCCGGATTTCAGAGTAAATTCACCAAATTTCAGCACCTCACGACTAAGGGCAAATTCAATAAAATCACGTTTATATTGTTCCATTTTTGTATCCTTTTAAGTGAACAAGCGGTTGGGTTTAATAGTTTTACACACCGATTTATTCTTCACTAACAACAGGCTCAACCCTCGCCAGTTTAACCATATTGTCGCTAACTTCTAAAATTGTTACCTGTAAATTAAACAGGGTGAATTGGGTGTCTTCATCAGGGATTTTTTCCAGATGTTCTAAGATTAAGCCGTTGAAAGTACGGGCTTCATCTAGGGGGAGCTGCCAGTTAAACAGTTTGTTGAGATCCCGCAGATTTGCCGAGCCTTCAATCAATACCGAGCCGTCGGACTGTGGTTTGACTTCTTGTTCAAGGGTTGGCGAGGTTGAGGTGGTAAATTCGCCGACAATCTCTTCCAAAATATCCTCAAGGGTAACTAAGCCTTTGATATCGCCGTATTCGTCCACCACTAAGCCGATGCGTTCTTTGTTGGTTTTGAAATTCATTAGCTGGGTGGTAAGCGGCGTGCCTTCGGGGATAAAATAGACTTCGTCCACCGCCCGCACTAACATTTCTTTGGTAAATTCGTTTTTATCCAGCATTAAACGGAAAGCTTCCCGCACCCGCAACATTCCGAGGATATTTTTGTCGAGATTGCCTTTATAAATCACCACTCTGGCGTGTGCTGCACCGGTGAGCTGGCGCATAATGGCTTTCCAATCGTCATCAATATCAATGCTGCCGATGTCGTTGCGTGGCACCATAATGTCGTCCACCGTTACT
Source organism: Muribacter muris (assembly GCF_004569585.1). Lineage (NCBI taxonomy): Bacteria > Pseudomonadati > Pseudomonadota > Gammaproteobacteria > Pasteurellales > Pasteurellaceae > Muribacter > Muribacter muris. The sequence goes on from NZ_SPPA01000007.1 coordinate 84,477, forward strand.
TTTTCCATATCTAAAATAGAAATCAGCATTTCTTGGTGGGAACTCGGAATAAATTTACCCGCTTCCAGTACCACACCGCGTAACTCTTCGGCACTCAGCCCCGCTTTTTCGGGCTGGCGGATACGCAATAATTTCATTAAGCCGTTGATGATGAGATTCATCAAGAAAACGAGGGGGAGTAAGATTTTCTTGAGCGGGGTTAAAACATAGCTGGCGAAAAAACCGATCCGCTCCGGATAAATGGCGGCAATGGTTTTAGGTAAAATTTCGGAAAAGACCAGCATCACAAAGGTGAGCAAGCCGGTTGCGATCGCCACTCCCGCTTCGCCGGAGAGTTGCATTCCAATCATTGTGGCGATAGCGGACGCCGTGATATTCACTAAGTTATTACAAATTAGAATAAGGCTGAGCAGAACATCGGTTCGAGAGAGCAATTTTTCCGCCTGTTTTGCCCCTCGATGCCCTTTTTGAGCGAGGTGGCGCATACGGTAGCGGTTTAATGACATTAGCCCTGTTTCAGAGCCGGAGAAAAAAGCGGAGAGAATAAGTAGAATGACAAGCGCAATAAATAAGCTACTCAGGGGGATACTTTCCAAGGTATTTTTCCTATATTCGTTGATCAAACAAGCGGTGGGAACAGGTTGATTTTTTGCAAATTTTTGCGATTTTCCGACCGCTTTCCGTTTCGTGCGTTACAGCACACGGCTGCCAAAATAGGCAATCGTCAGCAACATCATACCCGAAATTGAGTAAATTAGCACCCGATTTCCACGCCAATGTAACTTCCATTGTCCTAATAGCAAAAAGTTATAAACGATCCACGCCATAAAGGAAAAAATGGCTTTGTGGATCTGCTCCGGTGCGAAAAAGTTGTGGAGGTAGATCATTCCGCTAATCAGTGCAATCGTAAGCAGCCCTTGTGCAACAAGGGTAAGGTTGAAGAAATGGCGTTCTACCGTCATCAACGGCGGCAAAACCGGCGAAAAACGCATCGTTTTCTGTTTGAGCCTATAATCAAGCCATTTGAGTTGGAACGCATAAAGCAGGGCAATAAAAAACAGCGCATAGGAAAACAGCGCAATCGCAAGATGGAACAGCAGCCCAATATCTTCTGCCAACTGTTTAATGAAGCTGCCGGAAACGAAGCTGGACACGCCGATGCAAACAATACTGAGAATATAAATCACCGACAGCGGAAACCAAATGGTTTTCCATTTCGGCAATGCCAAGGTCACCAACAGACTCATCATTAAGCTCATCAACGAGGCAACATTAGCAAGGGTAAAATTTTGCCCGTTTTGATCAATTAAATGTTGAGACACGTTAATGAAATGACAGATACAGGCAATCAGCCCCACCAGCCACACCACTTTTAAGCTCACTTTCGGGGTAACTTCCGTTTGGTGATCGCCGTTACGCATCGGCACAATCCACGCCAACGCACCTAAATGTAGTGCCGCCAAGTAACCAACCATTGCAAGAATCGCAAATAACATAAAATCTCTCAAAATAAGAATAGTTTGCAATAAAGTGGATTTTAGCAGAGTTTGGGCGGGAAAGATATTTCCAAATTTACATAGCAGATCAAAATTTTGTGAACGAGATCTCAGACAGATTAGGGGTAAATAAACGATAATGTAAAAAACATATAGTATATATGTTAAAAATTTGTAGCGTTTTACGCTGTGTGTTTATTACCTCAATCAAAAAGGAACATCCAATGATTATAGGTTGCCCAAAAGAAGTTAAAGTCCAAGAATACCGTGTCGGCTTAACCCCAGCCAACGTTCAATCTTACGTTGAAGCGGGGCATAAAGTGTATATTGAACACGGTGCAGGGGCAGAAATCGGCTTTAGTGATGAAGCCTATCAGCAAGCCGGTGCGGAAATCACCGATAAAGCCACACTGTTTGCGAAAAGCGAGATGATCATCAAAGTGAAAGAGCCGATCGAATGTGAATACGACTATTTCCGTGAAAACCAAATTCTCTATACCTATCTCCACCTCGCCGCCGATAAACCGCTGACAGAAATGTTGCTAAAACGCAATATTCAAGCAATTGCTTATGAAACGATCAAAACGCCGACCGGCTTACCTTGCCTTGCACCAATGAGTGCGATTGCCGGTCGTTTGGCAACCCTCGAATCCGCCAAATTTATTCAAAAAACCTTCGGCGGTGCGGGTGTCTTGCTAAGCGGCACGGCGGGGACACCTAAAGCCAAAGTGGTGATTTTAGGCGGTGGCGTGGTCGGCTTAAATGCAGCACAAATTGCAATGGGCATTGGGGCGGACGTAACCATTTTGGATATTAACGCCGAACGTCTTGCCTATATCGACCAAATTTTCGGTATGCAAATCAAAACCTTAACCAGTTCACGCGGTAATATTTTAAGTCTGTTACCGGAAGCGGACGTTGTGATCGGCGCGGTGTTAATTCCGGGGGCAAAAGCACCGCATTTAGTTCGCCGTGATGATCTCAAATTGATGAAAAAAGGGGCGATTTTAGTGGACGTTGCCATCGACCAAGGCGGCTGCTTTGAAACCTCCACTCCAACCACCCACAACGATCCGATTTTTGAGATTGACGGTGTGATTCATTATTGTGTCGCCAATATGCCGGGCTGTGTAGCGCGCACTTCAACTCTTGGTTTAACTGATTCCACCCTCCAATACGGCTTAAAAATAGCTGCCCTTGGTGTGAAAGAAGCGTGTTTGTCCGATCCGGCATTATTACAAGGTTTGAACACCTATAACGGTAAATGTACGTTCAAAGGCGTGAGTGATGCCTTTGGTTTAACTTATACAGATGCCAAAACAGCACTGGCTTAATTTTTTAACGCACCGGACACGCGGTGCGTTTTCTTCTATTTTTTGCAACATTTAAGGTAATTTTATGACAACACAAACAACAACACGGCAATCGTGGTCAAGCCGTCTGACTTACATTTTAACGGTCGCAGGGGCGACTATCGGATTTGGTGCAACTTGGCGTTTTCCCTATTTAGTCGGCGAAAACGGCGGCGGGGCTTATGTTTTCTTGTTCTGCTTAGCAATGATCGTCATCGGTATTCCAATGATTTTGGTTGAAAACGTGATCGGCAGACGTATCCAAAAAAATTCTATTGATGCCTTTGGCTGCACGGCAAACGGCAAAAACATTCATTCCGGCTGGAAAATTCTCGGTTATATGGGCTTGCTCGGCTCGTTCGGCATTCTCGCCTATTATATGGTGTTAGGCGGCTGGGTGCTGAACTATATCGGTAGCCTTGTATCCGGTCAATTAGATCTCTCCGCTCCCGTTACCGTTGAAACGACTGCCGCCTTTTTTGAGCAACATATCCACAATAACCCGATTGCTATTTTGATTTATACGGGTGCCTTCGTACTCGCTAACTATATTATTTTGGTAAAAGGCATTATGGACGGCATTGAACGCTCGGTGAAATTTCTAATGCCACTGTTGTTTGTGTTTTTAGTGATAATGATTATCCGCAATATCACCTTGCCGGGCGCAATGGAAGGGATTAAATTCTACCTGATTCCCGATTTTTCAAAAATCACTAAAGAGTTGTTTATCTTTGTTCTAGGGCAAGTCTTTTTTGCCTTGAGTTTAGGTTTCGGCGTATTGATTACCCTCTCCAGTTATCTGAATAAAAATGAAAATCTGGTGAAAACAGCAACGATCACGAGCGTAATCAATACCCTGATCGCCCTTGCTGCCGGCTTTATGATTTTCCCATCATTGTTCAGCTTTAATGTTGAACCCAATTCCGGCCCGACCCTCGTTTTCCAAAGTTTGCCGATCGTGTTCTCACATATGTGGGCAGGCTCTGTCTTTGCCGTGATTTTCTTCGGATTACTGGTGGTAGCCGCGCTTACCACCTCACTTACCATTTACGAAGTGATTATCACCGCCTTGCAGGAAAAAACCAAGTTAAGTCGCAAATCAGCGATTGCGATTACCTTAGGCGGAATTTTTGTATTAGGTAATATTCCGTCCGTGCTAAGCGACAATGTTTGGAAAGAGATTACAATCGCCGGTCGCAGTATTTTCGATACCTTTGATTACGTGAGCGGTAATATTCTGTTTATCCTCACCGCACTCGGCAGTGCAATTTTTGTCGGCTTCGTTCTTAAAGATGAGGCGAAAAAAGAGCTAGGAGCAGGCAAAACCTTTACAACCGTTTGGTTTAACTATGTGAAATATGTTATCCCATTGATTATTGTTGTCATTTTTGTTAATTCACTTTAGTTCTACCTATTTAAAAAGGGGCTTAATTTAGCCCCTTTTACTGTTAATACTTTTCGCTATAGTAGCCGTTTATTTATCATGATTATACTTATTGGTATTCCCCTAATATCAATCTGAATGACATATTTTACAATCTATATAACGAGGAATTTTTTCTTCTACTCCTATACCAAATGAACTAAATTCAAACCTCTTTTCTAAAAAAGTTTCTCTATCAATGCCAGTTAAAAATAAAATAATCAAAGAACTCATATAGCCAGATGCAATAAATGGCTCTGGACCAAATGATGCTCTTGGAGGTAAATGAGAGTTATCTAAGCTAAGAGCTAAATTTATATTAGGTTGCTTAGATAGGTGATATCGTCCTAGGCATGCATAACAAGGAGATTTATTTTTAATTAAAATAGGACCTATCCATTTATTTGCCATAAATAATAATGGTATATTTTGCTCAAAACAGGCTTTACCAATCCAAGCTTGGATTTTAAATCTAGGTTCATCAGCACATAGTATAACAAAGTCATGTGCTTTAATAAAGTTATAAGCTTTCTCATATGATGTAATAAATTCCTTAATACAATTTACTTTAGTATCTGGATTATTATCTATAATATGTTTACCTAGAATATCCACCTTATATTGTCCAATATCTTTAAACTTATAGAAGATTTGTCGGTTTAGATTACTTTCTTCTACAGTATCCCCATCTATCAACGTAATATGACCGACACCATGTGCTGATATCAATACGGATATATTCGAGCCTATTCCTCCTGCACCAATAATCACAACCTTAGATCTATGTAAATTACTTAACATTTTATAAGGTGTAAGCTCTATTCCTGAATATCGTATAAGAGTTTCAAAAAAATACTTATACCTTTCAGGTATTTTGATATTCTCTTTATAAAAGATATGAAACAATCCTTTCAACCATAAATTTAATATTATATCTCTAGAGTAATTTCCAATATGTATTGGTTTATTTGATAATAGTTCTTTTACAAAATAAAACTCTGATGAATGTTTATTAAATTTAATAAATCCATTTTTCTCATGAAAAATTTCTACTAAATATTTTGTATTTGATATAATTTCCCAACCAATATTTAATTGGACTTTCGTATCAGAATAAGATAAGTCATTACATATAAATTTTGGGATAAAGCTATTATTTATAATCATTCTATTTTCTCCCATATTTTTTAGGGAGTTTAATATACCATGTATGAACCGTATCTATTCCTAAAGTTTGCTCAATTTCTTCCATTAACGACTTAAGTAAGTTGAGTAGATCTTTTTCATATTCATTTTTATATTTACTATCCACAAATTTTGATGTATTATCATGAGTATCATAAGGATAATGATGAATATATCTTCCTAAATAGTTATTACAAAACTCCATATAACTTTTAGTATATAAAATAAATTCATGCCAATAATCATCTAATATACTTTGACTTGATAATATGAGAAATGGAAGAGAGTTATCATTCCTTTGGGCTAAAAACCAAAGGAATTTTTTAATTCTCCAAAAAGCTCCTTGCTCTCCTCATAAGATATATTCTTTCTCCTAGAATAAAGTTGAATTAATTTATCATTTTCATAGCTCATTACTTCCTTAAGTGATTTACAGTTCATTTTTTGCTCCTGTTTTAGTTAATAAAAATAATGAAATAAGCAATACGAATATACCTAATAGTGAAATTGTAATACCAGTAGGATATTCTATGTTATAGGAGATAATATATGCTAGTTTCTTTGAGATATTTTCTGTAAAAGGGAAAGTAAGATAGATACATAAGGGAGATAAGATATATAATGAAAAAGTTCTTATAGATGTTACTTTACCCAAAATATTTTGAGGAGTATATTTTTGCCATATTGTTTGATTAATTATTGCTATAACTCCTATTCCAAACCCAATGAAAAATGTGAAAATGTATATAAAATCATTCTTTATGATGCCTATAAATAGCATTGAAAGTCCTATTGTAAATATAGAAAAATGATATAGAACATCCTCTTTTATATATTTTTTTATAATACTTATATAGACTGACAATAACAATCCTACTCCTTGGCTAACAGAAATAAAAATTAATGTATTTTTATTATAACTAGTTAATATATATGGCGTAATTATTGCCATATAAGATGACATAATAGCAGTAACTAAAGAAGATGATAAAAAATAATGTCTGAGGTAGGTAATTTTCCATAACCACTTAAATGTATCTATATACTTGACATTCTGATGTGTATCACTCTTATAGTAATTAAAATTAAATGATATTTTCATTAATATAATAATAGAATATATATGAGCAATAATAGCTATAGAGAGAGAAATATAAATACTAAGTTGTACATATGAAATACCTCCTAATATAGGACCTAAAATTATAGCACCGCCCCTAAAAATTTGTTGAATACTATTATATTTTATAAGGTTATCTTTTGAGGCTAATTCAGGTATTAAAGATGTAGTTGCTGTATATCTAAATTCATTTGATATTGAAATCAGGGAAATGATAAAAAGATATAGATATTGATTAAAATAATCAAAATAAGTAATAAATATAAGGATAAGAAAGCTTAATATTGTAATAATATCGCATATTATTAAAATAAGGGTCTTTTTAATTTTATCTGAGATAATTCCAGCAGGAATAGAAAAAATTAAAGGAATTAATGAGATTGCAGTAGTATTTATAATAAATATTATATAAGAATTTGTTTTATCAAATAACCAAAGATTGAGCATAAATGAAGAATATACTCCGATTAAAGAAGAGATTCCTTTACTTAAAATCATATTTATTATATTTTTTTCAGACATTTCAGCTCCTTATAAAGTAGTAGCTTAGCGTCCCTCTGTACAGCAGACGATGGACTCTAGTGGGTGCTCTATGCCGTTAGCTTGAGCCTGTAAGGCTTCTCTATACTCATTAAGAATGTCATCTATTGTTACATTTTCTTCTAAATCTTTCACTTGTTGCTCCTTACTTACTAGAATAAAAACAAAATGGTCAATTTAACTGCATTTTTAGATTAAGAATTAATCTTTTTCAAACTTATCTTAATGTTAATAAAAATGTCAATATTTTTTATTAAATTTAAAATTTAACATTTAACTAATAAAATTCGTTTCAATGCTCAGGATAGGTATAAGAGCAGTTACTAGTATTTGATCAGGAGTGTGAAATTATAGATAAGAAGGTACAATGATTTCTGGTATAACTTTACCTATAGATAGTAAATGATGATAAAGCTGCTAGCACTGATTATTCTACAAGTTGGATACAACCATTTTTTACCTCAAATAACTTATCATCCGTCTTTTCCTGCCAGTGCATCTGTTGTAGCTGATCTTGGGTGATGGCAGTAACAAATACTTGCGACTGACTTTGCCGTAGGCGGTGGGCAAGTAACTCCCGTTTGGTCGGATCAAGCTCGGAGGCAAAATCGTCAATCAAAAACAGGCACTGGCGTTGTTTTTGTCGGATTAAATATTCCCCTTGGGCAAGACGTAACGCACACATTAGCAATTTGAGCTGCCCTCGAGAGAGGACATCTTCCACCGGTAAACCGTTAGCACGGAAACGGAAATCCGCTTTTTGCGGCCCAACCATTGTATAGCCGACATTGCGATCCCGCTCAAAACTGTTTGCCAAAATCTCGGCGTAATCGCTCTCTTTTTCCCAGCCTTGATGAAAGCTGACGCTCACCTCTAATTCCGGTAAGAAAAATTGGCAGGTACGTTCGATTTCCGGCCGTAACGCATCGGCATAATCCGAACGTAACTCGCTGATAATTTTGGCTAATTTTGCCAGTTCAATATCCCAGCCTTTTAACTCGGCATAATGGCGAACTTGTGAAAGTGCCGCATTACGTTGTTTGAGCAGCCGTTTTAAATTTGCCCAGTGGCGATAAAATTCACTGTGTTGATGAAATAAGCCCCAGTCTAAAAAAGCACGGCGATATGCCGGCCCGCCGTTGAGCAGGGTTAAACCTTCGGGGGTTAGCACCTGCATTGGCAACAGTTGAGCCAAATCGGAAATTTTTTTGCCGTCTTCGCCGTTAATTTTGAGGGTAGTGTCGCCTTGACGTGTTTTTTGCAGCCCGACTGACCACTGATGTTTTTCTTCATCGAGCTGACCAAACAACGTGAAGCGGTCGTGATCATAATGAATGATCCGATTGCTGATATGGCTTTTGAAAGATCGCCCGTGCCCTAGATAGAAAATCGCTTCCAGCAAGCTGGTTTTGCCGCTCCCGTTTTCGCCGACCAAAAAATTAAAGCCTTCGCTTAATTCAAGATCGACATTAGCGAGATTGCGAAAATGGTTGATGATAAGGCGAGATAGGGACATCGGGCGTACAAGCGGTCGGTTGAGCAATATTTTTAACAAAGGGCTTGCCCGTTGAAAGCAAGCCCGAAGCGGATTAGAGGCGCATTGGCATAATCACGTATTCTGCGGTGCTATTGTCGCAATCTTCAATTAAGCAACTGGAGCTGGCATCGACAAGGCTGATCCGCACACGCTGGCATTTGAGTGTATTCAGGACATCAAGCAGATAGCTGACGTTAAAGCCCACTTCCATTTCCGTACTTTGATAGGACACATCAATAATTTCTTCCGCTTCCTCTTGCTCCGGATTGTTGGCGGTGATCTTCAGCAAATTATCATTTAATGCCAAGCGTACGCCACGGAAACGTTCGTTAGATAAAATCGCCGCCCGTACTAATGCCCGTTTTAACCCTTCCGCATCGGCCTCTAAAATGCGATCCGCATTGCGTGGCAAGACTCGGCGGTAATCCGGAAAACGCCCGTCAATCAGTTTGGAGGTAAAGACAATGCCGTTCATTGACACACGCAGGTTGCTCGTGCCGATTTCCAAGCGGACATCATCGCCGTTGCCGACTAAACGGGACAACTCCAATACCGCTTTGCGTGGTACGATCACCGAGTGGGTTTGCAGCTCTTGGCTTAACGCCATTGTGCAGACGGCTAAGCGATGACCGTCTGTCGCCACCGTGCGTAACAGATTACCCTCTGTTTCAAATTTCATACCGTTGAGGAAATAGCGGGCATCTTGGTTTGCCATTGAAAACTGGGTCGCATCAATCAAACGGGCTAAGGTGGCTTGCTCAATGGTGAAATCCACTTCCGGTTTCCAATCCATTAAATTCGGGTAATCGGCAGCCGGCAGGGTCGCGAGATTGAATTTACTGCGATCGGCACGGATTAAAGCGCGATCTTCCTCAAATTGCACCGAAATGATGCTATCGTCCGGTAAACTGCGGCAAATATCCAAGAATTTTTTCGCCGGAATTGTGAATTTACCGCCGGTTTTAACGCTTTCAAATAATTCGGCTTCAGTGGTCAGTTCCACCTCTAAATCCGTGCCGGTCAGCGAAAGGCGGTTGCCTTCAATATTCATCAACAGATTGCTAATAATCGGCAATGTCGGGCGAGAGCTAAGTACGCTACAAACCTGTTGTAACGGTTTGAGTAACTGTTCACGGGTAATAGTAAATAGCATAACAATTCCTTAGGACGATAATTTGCGGGTTAGGTTAATATAATCTTCTTGGATACTGCTGTCGGTATCCCTTAATTCACTGATGGTTTTGCAGGCGTGCATCACGGTGGTGTGATCCCGCCCGCCAAATTCACGCCCGATTTCAGGCAAGCTGTGTTGGGTCAATTCTTTTGCCAGTGCCATCGCCATTTGGCGTGGGCGAGCCACCGAGCGTGTGCGGGTTTTGGATTTCAGATCAGTCATTTTGATGTTGTAATATTCCGCAACCACCCGCTGAATATTTTCAATCGTGATTAGGTGATCGTAAGAGGCAATCAGATCTTTCAACGCTTCACGCACAGCATCAATCGTAATCGGGCGGCCTTGGAAATTACTCCACGCAATCGCACGGTTTAATGCGCCTTCTAATTCTCGCACGTTAGTACGCAATTTTTGCCCCAAGAAAAAGGCAACGTCTTCGTTCAACGCAATACCACGTTCTTCGGCTTTTTTCATCAAAATCGCCACCCGTGTTTCCAACTCCGGCGGCTCAATCGCCGCATTTACTCCCCAGCTTAAACGGGAGCGGATCCGCTCTTCAATATTTTCAATATTTTTCGGAAACACATCGGAGGTAACGATAATTTGTTTACTGCCCTCAAACAAAGAATTAAAGGTGTGGAAAAACTCCTCTTGGGTCGCTTCCTTATTAGCGAAAAATTGAATATCGTCAATCATCAGCACATCAAGGGAGCGGTAGAATTTTTTGAAATTATCAATCGTATTTGCTTTGAGGGCTTTGACCATATCCTGCACAAAACGCTCGGAATGGATATACACCACTTTAGCATTTGGGTTTTGGCTCAAAATATGATTGCCGATAGCGTGGAGCAAATGGGTTTTTCCCAATCCCGTCCCGCCGTAAAGGGAGAACGGGTTGCAATGGCTTTCGCCAGGGTTAGCGGCAACTTGCTGTGCTACCGCTTTTGCCAGTTGGTTTGATTTCCCCTGCACAAAGTTATCAAAGGTGAGGTTATTTGCCAAACCGGTACGGATATTATGTGGCGTTGCGCTATCCTGTGGCTTGAGCGGCGGCTCTGCAATGCCAGTCTGCTCGGTCGGCTTAATGCCGACATTGAGTACCACCTGTAAATTATCGTTTTTGCTGAGAAAACGTGCCAGCCCGACAATTTCCGCCATAAATTTATCTTTGACCCAGTTCGCCACAAATTGATTTTGTGCATAAAGTACCAATTCCCCGTTGGTTGAGCTCGCTTGCAACGGACGCAGCCAAGTGCTGTAATCCGTGGACGAAACTTTCGTTTGTAAGTGGCTTAAACAATCAGACCAAAGGGAAGACACGATTTGCTCCAAAATAATAGTGAAAAAGGTTCGCTATCATACCCTAAAATCGTGTGGAAATCTTGTAAATTTTTTGTGGAAAGGGGAACGGAAGAAGCAACAAGCGGTCGGTTTGCGGGACTTTTTCGGTATTATGTAGCAAATGCACAAAAATAGACATTTTAACAGAAGGGGCTGTACTAGATAACTAGGGAAATCTAATTTCAGGTTAGAATAATCCCTATGAGAAGAAGTCGTTTAAGTCAGTACAAGCAAAACAAACTGATTGAACTGTTTATTGCGGGTGTTACTGCTCGC
>NZ_SPPA01000080.1:0-379 GCF_004569585.1 Muribacter muris
TGCTGTGGGTCTTCATGTTCTCGCCGTCGCTCGGCGTGGTGTCGTACGCGCTCGGCACGTTCGGCATCGACTGGAACCACCTGCTCAACTCGGGCCAGGCCATGGCGCTGATCGTGATGGCCTCCGTGTGGAAGCAGATCTCCTACAACTTCCTGTTCTTCCTGGCCGGCCTGCAGTCCATCCCGAAATCGCTGATCGAGGCCGCGGCCATCGACGGCGCCGGGCCCTGGCGCCGGTTCTGGAGCGTGCAGTTCCCGCTGCTCTCGCCCACCACGTTCTTCCTGCTGGTGATCAACGTGGTGTACGCGTTCTTCGACACCTTCGCCATCGTGGACGCCGCCACCCAGGGCGGCCCCGGCAAGGACACGGCCATCCTGGT
>NZ_SPPA01000081.1:0-312 GCF_004569585.1 Muribacter muris
GTTTGGTAGAGAGTACTGCGTGCCGTCGGTGATAAAATCAGCTTGTTCTTTTACGGCAATCAGAGCTAATTCCTGCATCATTTCCTGTTCTGTCCGCATTGTGAAAGTCGTCATTGGATGGTTTCCTGTTTTGCTTAATGTGTATACAGGATTGCTCTCTTCAAAGGGCATAGCAAGTCTTGTTTTAGAAGATAAAGCGGATAGGCGATATTGTGGGCTGGGGATAAAAATGTAAGACTGTTGCAGTATGTGAAACAAGTCGAGAAGTAAATTATCTCACTTTTTTCGCAAAACTTATCTCGCTCGCTTTTA
>NZ_SPPA01000082.1:0-295 GCF_004569585.1 Muribacter muris
CAGAGCTGTTTGCTGCACTTGCCGAAGTGCTTGCTACTTTTGCTGAACTATCTGCAGCAGATGCTGAATTTGATGCGGCAGTTGCTGAAGAGTCTGCTTTGGTTGCAGAGCTGTCCGCTGCACTTGCGGAGGTACTTGCCGCTGTTGCCGAACTGTCTGCAGCAGATGCTGAATTTGATGCGGCAGTTGCTGAAGAATCGGCTTTATTTGCAGAGCTGTTTGCTGCACTTGCCGAAGTGCTTGCTACTTTTGCTGAACTATCTGCAGCGGACGCTGAATTTGATGCGGCAGTTGC
>NZ_SPPA01000083.1:0-270 GCF_004569585.1 Muribacter muris
ACGTTGGCAAAGAGGGAATGGACGTTACGGTACTCAACCATACGCAAAATAACGGCGGCATCCTGACGAGCGATGCCCCGAAAAGTGCAAACCGTTTCAGTACGGGGACGTATGGGGAAAGCCATATCAATAACCACAGCGAGCTGAAAACGCGCAATATCAGCGTAAGCGGCGGGACAGGCGGGTTTAACCCGATGGGGACCCTGATGAGCCTACCGGGTAACCGGAACGAACGGGAACAGAGCACGACCTACGCGACCGTAGGCGGCA
>NZ_SPPA01000084.1:0-258 GCF_004569585.1 Muribacter muris
ATATGGCCCAAGTGAATGAACAAACGGGCGTTCACGTTGGCAAAGAGGGAATGGACGTTACGGTACTCAACCATACGCAAAATAACGGCGGCATCCTGACGAGCGATGCCCCGAAAAGTGCAAACCGGTTTAGTACGGGGACGTATGGAGAAAGCCATATCAAGAACCACAGCGAACTGAAAACGCGCAATATCAGCGTAAGCGGCGGGACAGGCGGGTTTAACCCGATGGGGACCCTGATGAGCCTACCGGGTAACC
>NZ_SPPA01000085.1:0-254 GCF_004569585.1 Muribacter muris
AAGGCCATTTGGATAACCGGGAAACACGAGTTGATACGGACTCGTCCGAACCTAAAGGGATTATTGCCTTAGGGCAACTGACCTTGAATACCGTTGGCTTGAATAATCAACAAGGTTATCTCATCAGTAAAAGCGAGCGAGATAAGTTTTGCGAAAAAAGTGAGATAATTTACTTCTCGACTTGTTTCACATACTGCAACAGTCTTACATTTTTATCCCCAGCCCACAATATCGCCTATCCGCTTTATCTTCTA
>NZ_SPPA01000086.1:0-254 GCF_004569585.1 Muribacter muris
TTGGTAAATCAGTTTGTCTTGCTTGAATGTCTGCGTAAGGGCAAGTTGGTCGCCGTCCCAAATATATTTGGTCGTTGTGTTGTCCCGCTCGTTGTACTTCTCAATCCGTCTGCCCAAGCCGTCATATCGTTCGGCTGGCTGACGGCGTAGTGGGTGGTGTGCTTATCTTGGTAACTGTCCTGTTGTGCCAACAGTTCCCGGCCGTGAAATACGCTGTGCCGTTGGTAAATCAGTTTGTCTTGCTTGAATGTCTG
>NZ_SPPA01000087.1:0-252 GCF_004569585.1 Muribacter muris
GATTGCCAAATAAAGCTCATAATCGTGATTTTCTACCTTACCACAATATTCACTCCCTCTGTCGGTAAGAATGCGTAATATCGGTAAATTTTGGCTTTCAAAGTAAGGCAACACGTTATCGTTGAGTGTTAATGATCATGCAAAAATGCGCCAGGCTGATGCAGTAAGATCATCGAAAAGTGATCCACTGCATCTTTTGATAAACTCCTTGTTATTTAAACAGGGAATAACCTGGTATGCTTTGCATGGAAA
>NZ_SPPA01000088.1:0-242 GCF_004569585.1 Muribacter muris
AACGAAAAAAAGCGATAAATAACGATAGGTAAAAAGGACTAAATTAGGCTTAGGTGCTTGATTTATAAGAGTTTAAAGAGAAGTTACGAAAGGTCGTGATAAGTAGAATGGTGCGACCGGCTGGACTAGATCTAAATAAGTAAGTTTTTGATTTATAATAGTTTTATTTGTTGTAAAAAATCATTGTGTTCCTAACTGTGTTCCTAAAATCTAAAATCAGTTCAGAGGCTGATTATTGTGGT
>NZ_SPPA01000089.1:0-240 GCF_004569585.1 Muribacter muris
GCTCAAATGCGGCTCTCACTCACTGCTCATCGAAAAACAGATTTCAAACGCCGCCTAACCAATCCCCCTCTTTAGCAAAGAGGGGCTAGGGGAGATTTGAAAAATCCTTATTACCCGCTCAAATGCGGCTCTCACTCACTGCTCATCGAAAAACAGATTTCAAACGCCGCCTAACCAATCCCCCTCTTTAGCAAAGAGGGGCTAGGGGAGATTTGAAAAATCCTTATTACCCGCTCAAAT